>DAIOXD010000200.1:0-3765 GCA_036758145.1 Candidatus Limnocylindrales bacterium | reverse complement strand
GATCTCGAAGCCGATGACCACCGCGACCGTGCGATGGATCCATTCGATCCAGGCCTTCGAGTCGCCGAGCGCCGGGATCAGCTGGCCGTGGCAGAGCGGCCAATCGGGACAGCCGAGCCCCGAATCGGTGGCGCGCACGATGACCCCGATCGTGACCAGCCCGAGAGCGGTCGCGAGGGTGAGCGCGGCGAGCTTCTGGAAGCGGTTCACGAGGCGGTCATTCTACCCCGGCAGCACGTTCCCACCGACGGCGATACCCTGTCGGCGATGAGTCCCCGACGCCTTGCTCCACTCATGTGCGCGCTCGCCCTGATCGTCACTGCGTGTAGCTCGTCAGGGGCGACGACTAGCTCGTCAGGGGCGACGACTAGCTCGTCAGGGGCGACGGGCAGCCCGTCCGCGTCGTCCGCCGCGGCCGTTTGCGCGAGCGCCCCCGACATCAGCAGCGCGCCCGGCTGGGGCCAGCCCAGCTCGCCCCCGACCGTCCTCCCGTTCATGGTCTCGAACGACATCACCTGCGGCAAGGCCCGGATCGTCTTCCTCTTCCTCGACAAGTCGAACAACGACGTCAGTGCTCCGGGCCGGACGGCCAAGGTGGCGTTCTACGATCTCGCCCGCGACCCGAACAACGTCGTGGCGACGGCCGACGGCGCGTTCGTGTGGACCATCCAGGATGAGCGCGGAATGTATATCGCGGACGTCGACCTGCCCGAGGGCGGGACGTGGGGCGCCGAATTCACGACGTCGGCACCGAACGCCGCCCCGGAGACGATCCGACTCAGCTTTACGGTCCTCGACACACCGACCTCCATCGCCGTGGGCCAGAAGGCGCCGGCATCGAAGACGCCGACGGCCGCCGATGTCGGAGGCGACCTGGCCAAGATCTCGACCGACGCGAAGCCTGATCCGGCCTTCTACCAGACCTCCGTCGCCGCCGCCCTGGCCGCCCACAAGCCCTTCATCCTGATCTTCGCGACGCCCAAGTTCTGTACGAGCCGGCAATGCGGCCCGACCCTCGACCATTTCAAGCCGATCGCGGCGGCGCACCCGGACGTCACGTTCATCAACGTCGAGCCCTACAAGCTGGAGTTCAAGGACGGGGCACTGCAGGCGGTGCTCGACAGCCAGAACCAACTCATCGCCGACGATTTCAGCAACGAATGGGGCCTGCGCTCGGAGCCCTGGATGTTCGCCGTCGACCGGAACGGGGTCGTCCAGGGTTCCTACGTGATCACGATCACCGATGCCGAGCTGGCTGCCATCCTGCCGGTCATCACCGCCGGCGGCTGATCCGGGCTAGGTCGCGTCCTCGAGCCGGATCGCGACCTTCGAATCGCCCTCGATCCGATACCAGACGCGGACCGGTTGCGCGGTCGCCTGGTGCTCGACAAGGTGTCCCGGCGGGAACTCGACCCCGTTCTCCAGGTCGCCGATCACGAAGACGAGCGAGCCCTGGTCGGTCGTGCGGAGGGTGAAGCTGGTGACCCGGTCGAGGCCCTGGGACTGGACGCCGACGATCACGCCGACGGCGGCGGTCGCACCCGCTGGCGCCCCGGGATCGCGCAGGCTGCTGTCGCCGAGCAGGAACGCGGCGGTCCCGGCGAGGACGACGACGGCGACGAAGGCCAGCGCGAACAGGTTTCGCGTTCGTCGGTCCATGGTCGGCCGCTCAATGCGCCGTGGCGCCGACCCCGGGCGTCCCCGTCCCGGTGCTCCCGGGAGCGTCGAGAGGAGTGCCGTCGGCACAGGGAGGGCAGGTCGCCGGACCCGGCTCGTAGGTCGGCAGATCGAGCTGCCAGAGCGAGCGAATCGGGTAGACGTGTCCACTGGTCGGAGAGGTCAACGTCGCTCGCCCGCCGCCACTTCGATCGACGAGGACGACGCATTCGACGATCTCGCCGCCCATGGCTTCGACCGCCGGAAGCATCGCGATCAGCGAGCCGCCCGTCGTCAGGATGTCGTCGACGAGGAGGACCCGCTCGCCGGGTTCGATCCGGAAGCCCCGTCGAAACTCGCGGTAGGTCGTCCCGTCGTCCGCCCGGACCTCTTCGGCGAAGATGCTGCGGACGCCGAGCTGCCGCGCCGTCTCGAAGGCGAGGATGATCCCGCCCGTCGTCGGACCCGCGACGAGATCGACCAGCGGCGCCTCGTCTCGGCCTCGACCGTGCTCGGCGAAGAACCCGCACAGCTCGCTGGCCGCGGCCGGATCCTGGAGGACCTGGAACTTCTCGACGTAGGCGTCACCGTGGCGACCGCTCTTGAGCAGGAAGTGCCCCTCACGGAAGGCGCCGGAGCTCCGGAACAACGCCTCGGTCCGCAGCGCGATCGTGTGGCGCAGGGCGGCATCGAGGGCGGGGCGAACCGTGGTCACTCGCTGAGTCTACGCGGGGACGTCGGCGAACGACATCGGGTCGATCCGCCGGACCTCGGCGACCTGGTCGAAGCCACGGTCGGGGCTGATGATGTCGGTGATGCCCTCGTGGATGCACGTCGCGACATGGACGAGGTCGCGGGCAGCCAGTGACGGGTACTTGATCGCCAGGTCCGGGACGCGACGCATCAAGGCATGCGTGATCGGCAGCACCGGCGCGAAAAAGTCCATCGCCTGAGCGGCTTGCACGAGACCCACGTCCGGCCGCCGCAGGCTGATGAAGCGATGGAGGATCTCCTGGACGACTTCGACCGAGATGACGCCGTCAAGATCGGCGGTCCCGATCCGGGACAAGACGCGACGGGAAGGTTCACGAAGCGCGTGCTCGCCGCCAGCCGCGTACATGATCACCGCGGTGTCGATGAACGCAGTCACCAATCGCCGAGCTGGCTCTTTTCGATCTGGGCCTTCATGACCTCCCAGTCATCGACCGGCGCGTTCATCGCGAGGAGCGCCTTGAGCGCTCGCTGCCGTCGGTCCGGTTCCGCCTCGACGAACGAATCGACAGCTTCACGGATGACCGACCCGACCGACTTGCCGTCCCGCGCGGCGATCCGCTTCAGCCGCGCCAGCTGTTCCGGCGAGAGCAGGACCTGGGTACGTTCGCTGAACATGCACATACCATACCATGCGCTCGGTTCGCGACCCCCTGCCCCCCGCGCGGACTTACGGGCGGTATTCCACGCCCTTGGCCGACGGCTGGCCGGCCTTCCTCGGGAGGGCCGTGCCGATCAGGTCGCGGTAGGTGGCGAAGCCGCGACGGCCACACTCGTCGGCCAGCTCGTCGATGAGACGGACCGGCAGCGTTGGATCGGCAAAGATGGCGGTGCCCACCTGGACCGCGACCGCGCCCACGGCCAGAAAGTCCAGGACGTCCGCCAGTTCCGTCACCCCGCCGATCGCGATGACCGGGATCCTGACGGCCTGCGCTGCCTCGTAGACGACCCGCAACGCGACCGGTTTGACCGCCGGGCCACTGAGGCCGCCGTAGATGTTGCCGAGCAGTGGCCGCCCTCGGCCGGGCGCCACAGCGATCCCTGACAGCGTGTTGATCGCCGTGAGCGCATCCGCGCCGGCGTCGGCGATGGCCCGCGCGATCGGACGGATGTCGGCGACGTTGGGCGACAGCTTGACCAGCAGCGGCAGGTCGGTGGCACGCCGGACGGCCGCGGTGACCCCTCGATCGTGCTGCTCGCCGACGGGCCCTCGACCCACCAGGGCGACCTGGCGCTGGGCAAGAACCTGCTCGTCGCGTTCATGCCGTGGGAGGGCTACAACTTCGAGGACGCCATCATCTTGTCCGAGCGCCTCGTCCGCGACGACGTCCTCACCTC
>DAIOXD010000199.1:0-3857 GCA_036758145.1 Candidatus Limnocylindrales bacterium | reverse complement strand
CCATCACAGACCCTAGCCTGACCGAAGCCATGGCCCGCCTCGGGCAGTCCGAGCGGGCGACGGTGGCGGCCCGATGGCGCTCGCCGCGGACGTGGAAACGGCGGTCGCTGACGCCGTCCTCGCTGCCGTCGACCCCGGCGCGACGCTCGCCCAGGCGCGGGCCGCTGCTGCGCGAGCACTCCGGCGGCACGTGACGATCGAACGGACCGCCGCCGCGAACACGGCCGCGGCCGTCGTCGACCGGCTCGAAGCCGACGGGCGTCTCATCCGCGATGGCGCAGAGGTCCGACGTCCAGGCTCGGCCCCGGCTCGAGCCATCACAGACCCTAGCCTGACCGAAGCCATGGCCCGCCTCGAGCAGATCCTTGCCGTCTCCGCCCCACCCGGGCTGGCCGACGCGGCCCGCGCCGCCGGCTGCCCACCCGACGGGATCCGTGAGCTGGAACGGTCCGGCCGGATCGTCGTCCTCGAGCCTTACCTCGCCTACGCGGACACGACCTACCGCGAGATCACTGGCCGCGCCCTGGCGCTCGCGACCGCCGGACCCCTGACACCAGCCACCCTGCGCGACGCGACCGGGACGAGCCGCAAATACGTGATGGCCATCCTGGCCGACCTCGACCGGCGCGGGATCCTGCGACGGACCCCGGCTGGGCATGTTCCCGGACCTCGGGCGCCCGCGCCGGCCAGCGCCAAACCGTGACCGAGCGAAGGGTCGGCGCGATCATCCTCGCCGGCGGCCGATCCAGTCGCTTCGGGCGCGACAAGCTCGCCGAGCCGATCGCCGGTCGCCCGCTCCTCGACCACGCCATCGATGCCGTCCGGCCGTTCGCCCCCGAGATCGTCGTCGTCGCGGCACCGGACGCGGCGCCCGCCCTGCCTGACGACGTCACCCTCGTTCGCGACCCGGTCGCCTTCCAAGGTCCCCTCGCCGGACTCCTCGTCGGGCTCGACGCCTCGAAGGAGCCGGTCGTGCTCGTCATCGGTGGCGACATGCCGTCGATCGTCGGCGCGATCGTGGATTCGATGCTGGAGGCCCTCGGCCCCTCGGTCGACGCCGTCGTTCTCGAACACGACGGTCGTGCCCGACCCCTGCCCATGGTCCTGCGTCGCGATCCGGCGCTCGATGCCGCCACCCGTGTCTACAACACCGGCGAGCGCCGCCTCCGCGCGCTCATGGAGCACCTCGCTACGCACGTCATCCCCGAGACGACCTGGCGCCGCCTCGACCCGGCTGGCCTGACCCTGCACGACATCGACACGCCGGCCGATCTGCCCTGACCCGGACACACGGCGACCCTGAGGCGCCGATGCAGGACCAATGGGCGATGGTGCCCGCCCGCACCGACCGGGAATATCCCATTCGATGCGCCTCCGATCGCTCCTCCTCATCTCGGTCCTCCTGGTCGCGGCTTGCTCGTCTGACGGGGCGACCGGTGGGTCCGGCGCGCCCTCGGCGTCTGGTGCGGGCCTCCCGACGGTCGCGCCCGCGGCCACCTCGCTCCCGAGCGCCTCGCCCGCACGGCTCCTGCCGACCCAGGCGCCCGGTCAGGCCCGGCTCCAACCGACGAAGGGCGCGTATTTCGGCCTCAACCTCGACTGGGGCAGCGAGACCGCCCGCGAGGCCAGCGACCGTCTCGGTCGGACCCCCGCGGTCTGGGTCCAGTTCGCCCGGTTCCCGCTGGACGCCGGGGCTCGCGCCAACCTCGACGCCTTTGTCGAGCAGGTCGCGGGCGTCGGGGGGCTCGCCCTGATCACCCTCGAACCGGACGACGGTCTCGCCGCAGTGACCGCCGCAGCCGCAAACGACGTCGCCGACCTGCTCGCGGGCTATTGGAACCGGTACGGCGTTCGGACGTTCGTACGGTTCGCGCACGAGATGAACGGGTCGTGGTACCCGTGGGCGCAGCAACCCGCGGCCTATATCGCCGCATTCCGGCAGGTCGCGGCCGCCGTTCACGAGCGTTCACCGAGCTCGGCCATGATGTGGGCACCCAACGAGGGGAGTGGCTACCCGTTCCCGAGTGGCAAGTTCGGGGCGGCGCCCGGCTCCGCGGACGCGAAGGCGCTCGATACCAACGGCGACGGGGCGTTGACGCGGGCCGACGATCCCTATGCGCCCTACTACCCGGGCGATGATGCCGTCGACTGGATCGGCGTCAGCCTCTACCAGTGGGGTCTGGCCTATCCGTGGGGCGAGAACGAGATGCCGAAGCCGGGCACGTTCGCGGACCTGCTCCGGGGCCGGCCGACCGGAGCACAGCCGGGTGAGATCGCCATCCCGGACCTCTATTCGCTCTACGCGGACGGCCACGACAAGCCGATCGCGATCGTCGAGACCGCGATCCTCTTCGACCCGGCTGCGCCCGCCGGCGGCCCCACCGAAACCAGGCTCAAGACGGCCTGGTTCGACCAGGTCTTCGCGGCGGCCAACCGCACCGAATTCCCCCGGATCGGGATGATCAACTGGTTCGAATGGCGCAAGACCGAGACCGAGGTCGGACGCATCATCGACTGGCGGCTTGCTGCCGATCCTGCGCTCGCGAAGTCGCTCCTGGCGTCCGTCCCCGCTGGCTGGTTGGTCTTCGCCGGCGACTGAGGGCCACCGGTCCATCTGCCGTCTTCCCGGCGGCTAGGATGCGGAGGTGACCAGCGTCCACCTGCTCCACGCCGGGTACGCCAACGAGCGCGTCGGCTCGTCGGTCGTCCTCGTCCGCGACGGCGACGCGTTGATCGTGGTCGACCCCGGGATGGTCGCGCGGCGGTCGCTGATCCTCGATCCGCTGGCCGCCCTGGGTATCGCGCCCGACGACGTCACGCACGTCTTCCTGAGCCATCACCACCCGGACCACACGGTCAACATCGCGCTCTTCCCGAACGCCGAGGTCGTCGATTTCTGGGCCCGTTACCGCGACGACCTGTGGCTGGACCACGATGGCGACGGCCACCGTCTCGGCCCGAACAGCGAGCTGTGGCTGACGCCGGGTCACACCGAGGAGGACGCCACGCTCGTGGTCACGGCTGAGGAGGGCGTCTACGCGATGACCCACCTGTGGTGGCGGACCGACCGGACGCCCGAGGTCGACCCGCTCGCCTTCGATCAGGCTGCCATCGAACGCGGCCGAGCGCGCGTGCTGGCGGCGGCCGATGTCGTCATCCCGGGCCACGGGGCGCCGTTCCGGGTCCGCGGCTGAGGTATCGCCTCAGCGCGTGTCCGAGTTCCCATACTCGCGTCGGGTGCACTCTAGCCAGCCGGCTCGCCACCCATTCGGTCATCTGGTCTCGTGGAGAACGAATGGGGCTGATACCGCGCCCATGAGGGCCGAATCCCGGCGACGGACGCTGAGCCTGCTGCTAACGGGCGCTCGGCGAACGTATGGGAAAGATGGGGCGCCGTTGCGGGTCAACGGCTCGACCGGCGGGCCACGATGTTGAGGCGGACATAGTCGATCAGGGGCTCGGGAAGTCGCGCGGCGACCTCGTGGACGAAGGCCGCGTGTTCGGCCGCCGGCAATCGTTCCAGATTCGGTCCGAGGATCGCCGTCCGCAGGAACGTCTCGAGCGGTTCGCCGGGCTCGAACCGTGTCGGCTCGTAGGTGAGCCAGCACTCGACGTCGACGAAACCTGCGGTGTCGAGCCGGCGGACGGTCGCCATCGGCGTCTCGTAGTGGGCCGGCCCGACCCAGCCATCGCCGATCGTGGCGAGGACGCGCTTGACCGAGGCGATGTTGCCCGCCCCGCCGCACTGTGCGACGAGCCAGCCGCCGGGACGCAGGACCGCGGCCAGGTTCGCGAAGAGGGCATCGTGGTCGGGGACCCAGTGGAAGGTCGCGGTCGAGAGGACGGCATCGACGGTT
>DAIOXD010000198.1:0-3899 GCA_036758145.1 Candidatus Limnocylindrales bacterium | reverse complement strand
GAGTCGCTCAACGCCGACCCGGGGCTGATCGCGGGTCTGGCGGCGGTTGCCCGGCGAGGCTGAGGCGCCTACCGGCCTCAGTCCGACTTGCCCGTCCCGAACTGGCGATCGCCCGCGTCGCCGAGGCCCGGTTGGATGTAGCCCTTCTCGTTGAGCGAGCGGTCGAGCGCGGCGCAGTAGATCTCGACATCGGGGTGGGCGGCAGTGACCGCAGCCACGCCCTCCGGCGCGGCGATCAGGTTGACGAGCTTGATCCGGACGGGCTTGATCGCGCCCCATTTCTTGAGCACCTCGATGGCGGCCGTCGCCGACCCGCCCGTGGCCAGCATGGGATCGAGGATCAGGCACAGGTCGACGGTCGCCGAGTCGGGGAGCTTGTTGTAGTACTCGACCGGCCGCAGCGTCCGTTCGTCGCGGAAGAGACCGAGGTGCCAGACCTGGGCGGTCGGCATCAGCTCGAGCATCGCATCGACCATCCCGAGGCCCGCCCGCAGGATCGGCACGAAGCCGACCCGCTCGGCGAGCTCGCTTGCCGTCATCGGCTCCATGGGCGTCCGGATCTCGAGCGGCTTGACCCGCACGTCGGCGAGCGCCTCGTAGCCCAGCAGCCACGACAGCTCGCGGACGACCTCGCGGAACTTCTTCGGTTCGGTCTTCTCGTCGCGCAGGATGGCCAGCTTGTGGAGGACGGCCGGATGCCGCGAAACGTGGAGGTTCGGGGCGGTTTGGGGCACTGCGGGGACCTCCGGGCGACGAGGTTGGCCTCTCGGCGCCCATCGTAGCAACCGTCGCGGTATCCTCGCGCTCCAGCATCCCTGCTGGTGTCGAGCGACCCCGGAGACCCATCGATCGTGCCCGCCTCCGCTGCCCCTGCCACGCCGCGATCGGCGCGTCCTTCGACGCGTGCGACGCGATCGGGCGCCCGCGGCCGGGTCGTCGCGCCGATCCTGGCGCGTCACATGCGCAATGGCATCGAGGAGAGCCTCCATCGTGGCGACATCGTCGAGGTTGACGCCGCGGGCCGGGTGATCCGCCAGCTCGGCGACCCCGACCGGCTGGTCACCCTCCGCTCGACGGTCAAGCCGTTCGGGCTCCTCGCCTTGATCGAGGCGGGCGGGGTCGCCGCGTTCGATCTGGAGCCGTCCGAGATCGCGATCCTGGCGAGCTCGCACTCGGGCGAGGACCTCCACGTCCGCACGCTCCAGGGCCTGTATCGACGGTCTGGCGTCAGCCAGGCGCATCTGGCCTGCGGCTCCGAGGGCGCCCCGCTCGACGAGCTGACCGCGGCGCGCCTGGCGCGCGACGGCGAGAAGGCCGGTCCGATCCGCCACATGTGCTCGGGCCAGCACACGGTCTCGCTCCTGCTCTCGCGGCTCCGCGGCTGGGACCCCGTCGAGTACTGGAAGCCGAGCCACCCTTCGCAGATCGCCTCTCGCGCGGCCGTCGCCCAGGCCTACGGGACGACGCCCGATAAGCTGCGCACCGCCATCGACGGCTGCGGGGTCGAGACCTACGCCTTCCGCCTGCGCGAGGTCGCTCGCGCCTACGCGATGCTCGCGGATCCCGGCGTGGTGCCTGCGAGCGACGCTCGGTCCGGGCTGGCCGCCTCGCTCACGACGGTCCGCGACGCCATGCTCGCCAACCCGGAGATGGTCGCGGGCCGGCATGACCGGCTCGATACCTCGCTCATGAAGGCCGCACCCGATCGGGTGGTCAGCAAGGCCGGGATGGAGGCGCTCCGCGCGATCGCGATCCTGGCCGGCCCTCGCAGCGGGACGAATGAGGCTGGTCCGACCGGGATGGCCGTCAAGATCGAGGATGGCGACGGCTATGACCGCGGGACCTGGGCGGCGACGGTCGAGGCGTTGCGCCAGGCCGGCGTGCTCGATGGCGGCGCTCTTCGCGAGCTCGCGCGCTATCACCGCCCGACCATGCTCGATCCGCACGGACGGATGGGCGCGGAGACGATCGCCGAGTTCGAGCTCGCGCCGGTGGGCGAGCTCATCGGTTGACGCACGGGCGCTCGGCATGACCCTCGACCCCGATCCGTACCGGACGCTCGGGCTTGCCCGCGGCGCCACCCTCGACGAGGTCAAGCGGGCCTACCGCCGATTGGCCAAGATCAATCATCCCGATGCAGCTGGCGAGGCCGCGCTCCCTCGGTTCCTGGCCATCCAGGCCGCCTATGAGCAGCTGATCGGCGGAGGGCCGGGCCGCTCGACCGGCCGACGGCCGGCCCCGGCACCGCGACGCGGGTGGGACGCCGATCGGGATCGCGGCGATGCGACGCGGCGGGCCTATGGCGGGCGGGCCCGTGGCGAGTCCACGGGCTCGAGCGGAACGGGCGGTGCGGGAGCTCGCGGCTCTGGTCCGGCCCCGCGCTCCGATGGCGCCTCCGGCGGGGCGCAAGGACCGGGATCCCGCTCGTGGACCGGGCGGGCCGGCGCGGGGGCGGGCGCGGGAGCCGGCGCCGATGCCGGGAAGGGAACCGGCGGCACGGCAGGGCGTTCCCGGCGACGACCGTCGGAGCCGCGCCCGGAGTCGGGCACGACCGACGGACCGCGTCGCAGCCCCAAGTCGCGTCCCTCGAACAAGGCCACGCCCGGATCGACGTCGTACGACGGCGCGGATGCCGGGCCGTTCGAGCCCGACTGGGGCGGCGCGAGTTGGTACGGCACGACCAGCGGCACGTATTGGACGCTGAACCCGAAGGAATACGCCGACCCGCGCAAACACGGCCCCGAATACCAGGCTCGCGCCCGACGCGCGGCTCGCGCCAGGAAGGGCGACGCGGGCACAGCCGCCGACCTCGGCACGGCCGCCGACCCCGGAGCGCCGGGGGCCGACGCCGGACCGACCATCCATGCGGCCGGCCCTCCGCCGAGCGGCCCGCCCGGGGGCCCGACGCACACGACCAGCTCGTGGTGGGACTCGACGGCCGGCCCCCCCGAGGATCCCGCCACCCGATCGCAGACCGGTGCCGCGACCGGCCGTCGCCGGCCCGCCGGGTGGGAGCGCGCAGGCGGCTCCGCCTCGGATCCGCCGCCACCGGACCTCGGACGGGCCGCCGCCGACTTCGGTCGCGCCCTGACCGATGTCCAGTACGGCGGCCTCCGCGGTCGCGTGATCCGTGCGGTCATCGGCTGGCTCCCCATCGCGCTCGGCCTGGGCTGGCTCGTGGGTGAGCTCACCGGCTGCGGTCGGTTCGCGGCGACCTGCGACGACTCGGCCGACCCGATCCTCCTGGGCCTCCAGCTCGCCGTCCTCGCGGCCCTGCTGCTGCTTCCGGCCATCGCCTCCGTGGCGGTGATGGCGGCCATCCCCCTCCTCGCGGGCTCGATCGCGGCGGCCTTCGTCCTGTCTGCCACCGGGGCCGCCGCCGATGGCGACTCCAGGCGGATGGCGCTCGGCGTCGTGCTCCTTGCTGCATGGTTCTTCGGTCTCGCCATCGCCGTCCTCCAGCGAGCCCGCGCGCTCTCTCCGCCGGCGACTCCCGTATCCTGAGTCGATGCCCCGACGCCACGACCAGCGCGATCTGTCAGCCGCCGCCCAGGAATACCTGCTCGCCCTTCGGGTGCTCGTCGGTTCGGACGATTCGGGGCGGGTCACGGCGGCATCGATCGCGCGCAACCTCGGGGTCACGACCCAGGCATCGAGCGAGATGTTCCGCCGGCTGGTCGCCGATGGGCTCGTCGCCCACGCGGAGGGGCGCGACCTGCAGCTCACCCCCGCCGGGCGCGCCGCTGCGGACGGCATCTTCCGCCGGCACGCGCTGCTCGAGTGGCTGCTGACCTCGGTCATCGGCCTCGGCTGGGCCGAATCGGACGACGAGGCGATGCGTCTCCAGGGCGCGATCTCGCCCCGCGTCGAGGCCCGGCTCGACGAGATGCTCGGCCACC
>DAIOXD010000197.1:0-3935 GCA_036758145.1 Candidatus Limnocylindrales bacterium | reverse complement strand
GTGATGATCCCGAGACCGGTGATCCAGATCCGGCGGCGATCGCTCATGCCTGTGGATTCGTCGGATCGAGCGTGTCGGACTGACCGGTCGAGCCAGTGGCGTCCGTGGCCAGCGCCTCGGCGATGGCCTTGAAGGTGGCCAGGGTCCGGCCCGCGATCGGCCGCGTGAAGAAGCGGTCGACGAATGGGGCGAATGGCGCGAATCGCGGGCGGAAGTCGTGGTCGATCGAGACGTTCGAACCGCTGCCGGCCGGCTCGATCCGCCACGTGACGTCCATCCCCTTCGTCGCGCCGGCTACGTGCACGAACCGGAGCCGCAGCGTCGCCGGCTCGGCCCATGTTCGCGCCCGCCAGGCCACCGGCACGCCCAAACCGAGGATCCCGCCGAGGAAGGCCGGCAGCGGCCGGCGTGCGACGAAGTCCACGACGCGCGAACCCTCCGCCCGATGCTCGACGACGCGCGACCGGGCGTAATGGGGGAGGAGCCGCTCCCAGCGTTCCACGTCGCGGGCGAGGGCGAAGACCAGGGCCGGCGGCGCGGCCATCTGGATCGCGATCGTGCTTTGCACGTCAGGTGCCGTCCCGGGCGCTGCCGAGCTCGCCGTCGTGGACCGGGGCGCTTGCGGCCGCGCCGCTCGCGGCGCTGTCGGCTGCTGCGAGTGTCAGCGCACGCTTGGCGAGGTCGCCGAGCCGAAGCGAGCGCGCATCGTCCAGCGCGAACCAGGCGCAGGTGTCGGTCGTGCCGTCGACCTCGTCGCGGAGCTCGCCGCCCGTGATCCGCACCCGATAGACGATCCGGATGGCCTGGAGTCGGCCGCCTTCGTCACTGTCGGGAAGCGTCCGGGAGTAGACGTCGGCCAGGGCCACGATCTCGCCCTGATAGCCGGCCTCCTCCGCGAGCTCGCGCAGTACCGCGGAATCGGGCTGCTCGCCGAATTCGAGACCGCCGCCGGGGAGCGTCCATACCTCACCCGCCACCACCGACGGTGCGATCCGGCACAGGAGGATCCGGCCCTCGCCATCGCGGACGAGCGCATACGCCGCGACCCGGGTCCGTTGCGCCCCACTCACGGCGTGAGCAACGATGCGAGGTACCGCGGATCGAGCGCCCGCGAGGCGGGGACGAGGTCGCCCATCACGAGACCCATGGTCGCACGAACCTCGGCCCGGGCGGCCAGCCTGCGGGCCGCATAGTCGAACAGCGCCGGCCGACCGAGGAAGCCCTGGACAAGCCACGAGACGACATCCTTGTCGCGGAAGCGGCGCTGCATCGCCCGGTCGTAGGCATCGAAGGCGCCCGCCCGGCCCCCGCCGCGCGCATGGGCCGCGATCGCCGCCGCCGCGACCTCCGTCGATACGAGCGCGCGATGAAGCCCTTCGCCGGTGAACGGATCGAGGAAGCCCGCCGCGTCACCGACCAGGAGCCAGCCCGGCCCCGCGCGGCGCGTGACGCGATGCCCGAGCGGCGACGCACCGGCGATCACATCCGTCGGCTCGCCCTCACGCCACGCGGCCGGGTCTTCGTCGGTCGGCGGGATCGCGGCCACGATCGAATCGGCGACGGCCCGGGCGCCGTCGCGGATGAGCGTATGGCGCCACGAGCGCCCGAGGACGATCCCGACGTTGACCCGCCCGCCGGCCACCGCTGCGATCCCGACATAGCCGTCCCGGAACACGCGCATCCGCGCATCGCGGCAGCCGGTCGGGTCAGGGTCCGGGAGGTGATAGGTGAGCCCGACGCGCGGCGGTAGACGCGCGGGCCGCGCGACGCCGGCCGCACGAGCCACGATCGAATGGAGACCGTCCGCGCCCACGATGACCGAGGCGCGAATGGCGAAGCCGAGGCCATCCGGGCCGCGCCCCGAGACCGTTCCGCCCTCGAGGTCCGCCCCGGTCACGTGCCAGCCACGCCGCACCTCGGCGCCCGAGGCAGCGGCCCGGTCGAGCAGCGCGGGATCGAGCCGTGATCGATCGAAGCCGACCGCGCACTCGCCGCCCGTATCGGCGCCATAGGTCAGCCGGAAGACCGTCCCGGAGGCGGTCTCGACGCGCATCGCCGGGATCGGTCGGGCGACCGCGGCGAGGGTCGCAGCGTCAAGACCAGCGCGCCGGAGTACCGTCACGGCCGCCGGCGACGTGAAGACACCACCCGCGCGCCAGTGCCAGGCCGGTGAGCGTTCGAGGACGACGACCTCGCGCCCGCGCGCGGCCAGGTGCGCGGCGAGGACCGCGCCGGCCGGGCCGCCACCGACGATGGCGACATCGACACGCTCGACAGGGCGGGTCGCGGCATCCGTGCTCACTCGCCGGCTCCCTGTGGATCCGGCAGTCCCGCTTCGTGAACATAGGTAGCCGCCGGTACCGAGGCGATCGCATATCGCTGGCCGAAGGCGCCACGCACGGTCCGAACGGGCGACAGCCCGGCCTTCCGCAGCATCGCGGCCATCTCGTCGGGCTTGTACGCCCGCCGAACGGAGAGTGGCGCGTCGTGGCGCGTATACCGGTTCGTGGTCAGGAGATGGCCGAGGAGCCACGCCCCGATCCACGCGAGCCGGCTTCGATCGAGGTCGTTGACGACCACGCCCAGGCGCGCGACGCGGCCCATCTCGCGGAGCAGCGCGACTGCATCGTCTGGCGCAAGGTGGTGGAGCACGAGCGACGCATGGGCGACGTCGAACGAGCGGTCGGGGTAGGGGAGCCCCCGGCCGTCGGCCACGACGAGCTCGAGACCATCCGCGGACGGGAGGCCCGGCGTGGCGAAGGCGGCCGCCGCCAGGACCTCGGGCCGGCTGTCGACGCCGACGACGGCGAGCCGCCGACCCCGCCGTCGCGCCCGCTCGAGGAGCGCGACGGGGATGTCGGCGCCGCCCGTCCCGACGTCGATCAGCGTCAGCTCGTCGCGATGCGCGGCGAGCGCCTCGATCCCCGCCTCGCTCAGACGGACGCCGCCCAGCCAGCGGTTGACCCGGCGCAAGTCGCGCAGGTTGGCGGTCAGCGCGACCGGGTCGTCGAGGGGACCGTCGAGCAACTCGACGGCGTCGGTTTGGCGGTCCATGTGCGTGCAGGGTACGACGCCCTCGTACCATGACATCCATGATCGTCGTCGCGGGCGAGGCCCTCATCGACATCCTCGTGCGCCCGGACGGGCGACTCGCGGCGGTCCGCGGCGGCGGGCCGTACAACACGGCCAGGACGATCGGCCGGCTCGGCGGCGAGGTGGCGTTCCTGGGCGTCCTCTCCTCGGATCGGTTCGGGCGGTGGCTCCACGAATCGCTGGCGCTCGACGGCGTCGATCGCTCGATGACGAGGGAGACCGAGGCACCGACGACGCTCGCGATCGCCGAGCTCGACGAATACGGCCGGGCGACCTATCGATTCCACACGGCCGAAACGTCGGCGCCCGAACTGACGCTCGACGCGGTCCTCGCGGCGCTCGCGACGCGCCCGGCCGCTGTCCACCTCGGGACGCTCGGCCTCGTACTCGAACCGATGGCCTCGGCGCTCGCAATGGGGATCGCCGGGGTCGACCCGAACACGCTGGTCATGCTCGATCCGAACTCGCGGCCGCGGGTCATGCACGACCGCTCGCGGTGGCTCGATCGCGTCCGCGCGGTGATGACTCGCGCCGACATCGTCAAGGTCAGTACCGACGACCTTCTGTATCTCTCGCCTGCCACCGAGGCGTCCGACGCCGCGCGGGCGCTCCTCGATCTCGGTCCGACCGTCGTCGTGCTCACGGACGGCCCCGCCGCAGTTCGCGTTCTGACCCGCAACGCCGAATTCGAGGTCCCAGTGCCGGCGGTCGTTGTCGCAGACACCGTCGGGGCCGGCGATGCCTTCGGCGGCGGCTTCCTCGCCCATTGGATCGAGCGCGGCCGGGGTCGCCACGAGCTGTCGAACCCGGATGCTCTCCGCGACACCGTGGCCTACGCGGTC
>DAIOXD010000196.1:0-3957 GCA_036758145.1 Candidatus Limnocylindrales bacterium | reverse complement strand
ACTGCGCCGCGCTCAAGCACGTCGAATCGGGCGAGTACAACCCCTTCGAGGCGACTCAGACCAACGTGGTCGGCACCCAGAACGTGATCGACGCCTGCCTCGCCGCCGATGTCGGCACGATGATCCTGACCTCGTCTGACAAGGCCGCCAATCCGACCTCGGTGATGGGCGCCTCCAAGCTGCTCGCCGAGAAGCTGGTGAGTGCCGCGACGAACTACCGCGGCTTGCACCCGACGACCTTCGCCAGTGTCCGGTTCGGGAATGTGCTGGGGTCGCGCGGTTCGGCTCTCGAGCTCTTCGCCCGCCAGGTCGCGGCCGGCGGCCCGGTCACCGTGACCGACCCGACGATGACCCGCTTTGTGATGAGCACGGATCGCGCGGTCGACCTTGCCATCCAGGCGGCGGAGATCGCGCGCGGCGGCGAGGTCTTCGTGTTCAAGATGCCGGTCGCCCGACTCGGCGACCTGGTCGCGGCGACCATCGCCTACGCCGCGCCCCGGGCGGGACTCGACCCGGCTGCGGTCGGCACGGTGGCGATGGCCGCGCGCGCCGGCGAGAAGGGCTACGAGGAGTTGATGACCCAGGACGAGTCGTCCCGCGCCTACGACATCGGCGAGATGTACGCGGTCCTGCCCTCGATCGACCTCCACCCCGAGGTCGCGGCCGCCTACCGTGAGCGTCCGGCGGCGCCCATCGGGGCCTATCGCTCCGACATGGTGGAGGCGATGGCGCCCGAGGAGGTCCATCGGCTCGTCGCGGAGGCGCTCGGCGAAGGACCCGGCGATCCGCTCGCCGGCCGACCCGGCGAACCCACGCGCGGCACATGAGGGTCCTGGTCACCGGCGCGGCCGGGTTCATCGGGCGGTGGGTCGTCGGCGAGTTGCTCGCCCGGGGGCACGCGGTCCTGCCGGTCGACAACCTCGTCGCGGGCGACCCGGTGAACCTGGCGGAGTTCGCGGGGCATCCGGGCCTGGCCACCCTCGAAGTGGGCGACGTCCGCGACGCCGCCGCCTGCCGGCGCTGGGCGGGGGAGGTCGACGCCATCGCCCACCTGGCGGCCTCGATCTCGGTCCAGGACTCCATCGACGACCCCGCGACGACCTTCGACAACGACGTCGTCGGGACCTTCCGCCTGCTCGAAGCGGCGCGCGGGGCCGGGGCGCGCTTCCTGTTCATGAGCACGTGCATGGTCTACGACCGGGCGGCGACCTCGGCGGGGATCGACGAGGGCCACGTGACGAGACCGGCCTCGCCGTACGCCGCATCCAAGTTGTCGGGCGAGGCACTGACGCTTTCCTATCACCACGCCTATGGCCTGCCGACGACGGTGATCCGCCCGTTCAACACCTACGGGCCATTCCAGCGTTCGGTCGGGGAGGGCGGCGTCGTGGCGATCTTCACCCGGCGCTCCCTGGCCGCCGAACCGCTGCGCATCTTCGGCGATGGATCGCAGACGCGGGACCTGCTGTATGTCGGCGATTGCGCCCGATTCGTCGTCGACGCGCTGCTCTCCGACGCCGCCGTTGGCCGGATCCTCAACGCGGGGACCGGCCTGGACGTCTCGATCAACGACCTCGCCGCGGCGATCGAGCCCGACGCCACGCGGATCGAGCATGTCGAGCACATCCATCCCCAGAGCGAGATCGCCGTCCTCCGCTGCGACCCGGGTCTCGCCCGGGAGTTGCTGGGCTGGACACCGAGCGTCGGCCTCGACGACGGGCTAGCCCGCGTCCGCAGCTGGATGGCGGAGCGGTCGGCGCTCGGTATCGAGGTCCACTGATGGCGAGCGAGTCGGCACGCCTGGCCATCGAAGGCGGCCCACCCGTCCGCACGACGCTCCTGCCGTACGCCCACCAGGTCATCGACCAGCGCGACATCGCGGCGGTCACGGCCGCGCTCCGATCCGATTGGCTGACGACCGGCCCGCGCATCCCCGAGTTCGAGGCCGCCCTCGCGGGCGCGACCGGAGCCCGGCATGCCGTCGCGTTCAGCTCCGGGACCGCCGCCCTGCATGGCGCCGCCGCGGTGGCCGGTCTCGGGCCCGGCGACGAAGCGATCACCACGCCGATGACGTTCGTGGCCAGCGCGAACGCGGTTCTGTACGTCGGCGCCACGCCGCGCTTCGCGGATGTCGTGCCGGGCTCCCTGCTGATCGATCCCGCCGCGGTGGCTGCGGCGGTCACCGGACTGACGAAGGCCATCATCCCGGTCGACTACGCCGGCCAGCCGGCCGACTATGCCGCGCTCCGGTCGGTCGCGGACGCGGCGCCGGGCGGGCGGCTGACGATCATCGCGGACGCGTCCCATTCGCTCGGCGCGACGTTCGAGCGACGCCCCGTCGGGACGCTGGCCGACCTGACCGTGCTCAGCCTGCATCCGGCCAAGATCATGACGACCGGGGAGGGCGGGGCGGTCCTGACCGATCGGGACGATCTCGCCGCGGCCCTGCGGCGGTTTCGAAATCACGGCATCGAAACGGAGCTCGCGGCTCGTCGCGACTGGACCTACGCGATGGTCGAGCTCGGCTACAACTACCGGTTGACGGATTTCGCGGCGGCGCTCGGTCTGGCGCAGCTCGAACGCCTCGTGGAGTGGCTCGCGCACCGACGCCGTCTGGCGGCGCGCTATCTCGAACGGCTGGCGGGGCATCCCGCGCTCGACCTGCCGGTCGTCGATCCGCGGGCGGATCCATCCTGGCACTTCATGTTCGTCCAGCTGCGACTCGAGCGACTGCGGGTCGATCGCGCCGCGGTCTTCCACGCCCTCCGCGCCGAGGGGATCGGGGTCAACGTGCACTACATCCCGGTCCACCGCCACCCGTACTACCTCGAGCGCTTCCCGGACCTGTCCTTCCCGGTCGCCGAGGCGGCGTACGAGCGGCTGCTGACGCTGCCGCTCCACGCCGGGATGAGCGACGCCGACCTCGACGACGTGGTCGCCGCGCTCGACAAGGTCACCGCGGCGTACGCCTCGGAACCGGCCGCCCGTCCCGCGCCCTGACCCGCCGTCACGGTCGACGCAATTCGTAGACCGCGAAGTCGCCGACGCGCTCGCGGAGGTCGGCTACTCGGCCGAGGGCAGCTGCGTCGGCGATGGTGACGTCCGCGAACAGCCAGCGGACGCCGTACTCGTCTTGCAGGGCGGTGAGGACCGCTGGCGTCGGGTTGGTGAAGGCGAGGTCGTTCAGGGCAAGGAGCGGCGAATCCCAAAACGGGACGGCGTTGACGTTGGTAACGCCCAGTTTCCTCGCTCTGCTGATGGCCATCTGGGTGTACGACCATCCCTCCACCAACAGTTGACGCTCCGAATAGGCAGACACCCAAAAATGGCGGGCATCACAGCGGTCAGGTGCGCGGATCGGCGTCCGGCAATGGAGGTTGGTGGCCACGACATCGTTGGGACCGCTGTGGTCACGGAGCCAGCGTGCCGCCGCGATGCCGTCGCCCGGGATGACTTCGTGCGGGAGGGACGGCCCGACGAAGGGCGACGCCAGCAGCGTCAGCACATTCGGGAGACTGAACCCCATCACCAGGGCGACGACGAGCAGGGGTGTGGCGCCGTGCAGATCGGCTCGGTGGCGCGCGAGCCTCGAAACCAGGAGGTATCCGGCCAACGCGATCCCGAGCAGCGCCAGGACCGGCAGCCAGATCGCGGCCATCACGCCGGCCAGATGGAGGTCGCCCAGGTGCGGGGCGTCGCGAGGCCCCAGAAAAAGCAAGTCGACGACCACGACCGCACCTGCAGTGGCGGCCAGCGAGACCCATGCGACCACCCGGCGACCCGCGCCGGCCGGCAGGACGGCGGCGATGCCAGCGGCCGTGACCAGCCCGAAGGCCCCGGCAGCGCCTCTCAGGTAATACGCCTGGGCGAGACCTGGATATGAGAACACGATCACGGCGCCGAGGGCGCCGGCGCAGATGCCGAGCACGAACATGATCCTTGGATCGTCGAGCGATC
>DAIOXD010000195.1:0-3968 GCA_036758145.1 Candidatus Limnocylindrales bacterium | reverse complement strand
ACGGCGACCAGATGGCGGTCCACGTGCCGCTCTCGACGGCCGCCCAGGAAGAGGCGCGGACGATGATGCTCTCGACCGCCAACCTGCTGTCGCCCGCCGACGGCAGCCCGGTCGTGGCGCCGACCCAGGACATGGTCCTCGGTTGCTACTACCTCACCATGGACGCCGACGTGGTCAAGGGCCAGCGCGTCCGGGTCTTCTCGTCCGAGGACGAGGCGATCCTCGGCTACCGGTTGCGCGAGAAGACCGGCGCGACCCTCCACGAACTCATCGACGTAGAGGTCAAGGCCTGGAATCCCGAGACCGAGACGCTCGAGCTGCAGCGTCGCCGGACGACGATCGGGCGGGTCATCTTCAACCAGATCCTGCCCGACGCCCTGCGCTTCCACGACACGGTCATGCATCGCGCCGACCTCAAGGAGCTCGTCGACGTCTGCTACCGGCAGCTCGGCCCGGAGGAAACGGCCCATCTCGTCGATGGCATCAAGAGCGTCGGCTTCGAGTTCGCCACCCGCGGTGGGATGACGATCGGCCTGTTCGACATCGAGATCCCCAAGGACAAGCCCCAGCGGCTCGCCGCGGCGGATGAGTCGGTCAACGCCATCGACCGCCAGTTCCAGCGCGGCCTCATCACCGAGGACGAGCGCTACGAGCAGGTCGTCGGCGTCTGGCAGGAGACGAGTTCGTCGATGTCGGACGAGATGATGCGCTCGCTCGACCCCAATGGGCCGGTCACGATGATGACCGCGTCCGGGGCCCGAGGGAACAAGGGCAACATCGGTCAGCTGGGCGCGATGCGTGGCCTGATGGCCGACCCGTCGGGCCGGATCATCGATGTCCCGGTGCGCAGCAACTTCCGCGAGGGCATGACCGTCCTCGAATACTTCATCTCCACTCACGGCGCTCGCAAGGGCCTCGCCGATACCGCCCTGCGCACGGCCGACTCCGGGTATCTCACCCGGCGCCTGGTGGACGTCGCGCAGGACGTCATCACCCGCGAGGAGGATTGCGGCACCGAAGAGGGCAGCTGGATCATCCGGAGCGAGTCGAGCGAGGAGAAGGGCGCCTTCCAGAAGCGTCTCGTCGGCCGGCTGGCCGCTGCCCCGCTGCCCGACCCGCGCATCGAGACCAAGAAGGGCAAGGAGCCGACCCTCCTGGTCGATCGCAACGAGCTGATCATGGAGGAAGCGGCGGCCCGCATCGACGCCGCCGGCGTCGACGAAGTGCTCGTTCGCTCACCGCTCACCTGCGAGGCCCGCCACGGCGTCTGCCGGGCGTGCTACGGCCGCAACCTCGCCACCGGCGAGATGGTCGGCTCGGGCGAGGCGGTCGGCATCATCGCCGCCCAGTCCATCGGCGAGCCCGGCACGCAGCTGACCATGCGGACGTTCCACACCGGCGGCGTCGCCGCAGGCGTGGACATCACCGCCGGTCTGCCGCGGGTCGAGGAACTGTTCGAGGCCCGGATCCCCAAGGGCAAGGCCGAGATCAGCCATATCGACGGCATCGTCGAGATCGTGCGTGGTGACGGCCCGACCAAGGTCAAGGTCATCTCGCGCGAGGTCTACGACACCTCGCTGGCGCTCACCAAGGGCGCCGAGATGCTGGCCGCGCCCGGCGACGCCGTGACGCTCGGCCAGGTGATCGCCCGCGTCGAGGTCGACAGCGCCACGACCGATGTCACGGCCCCCGTGGCGGGCTTCCTCGTCAAGAGCGACGAGGGCGTCGTCATCCGGGCCGAGGACGTCGTCGAGCGCGAGTACCTCATCCCGCACAACGCCAAGATCCTGGTCGACAATGGGGTCGAGATCCGGGCGGGCGACGCCATCACGGACGGCCCGATCAACCCGCAGGAATACCTCGACACGCGCGGCAAGGACGCCGTCCAGCGCTACCTGGTCAAGGAAGTCCAGAAGGTCTACAAGAGCCAGGGCGTCACCATCAACGACAAGCACATCGAGATCATCGTCCGGCAGATGCTCCGCAAGGTCCGCATCGACCAGCCGGGCGACGTCGACCTCCTGCCGACCGAATTGGTCGACCGGCTCGAGTTCGAGGAGCACAACAACCGCGTCCTGGCCGAGGGTGGCGAGCCGGCGACGGCCCAGACCGTCCTGCTGGGCGTGACCAAGGCCTCGCTCAACACGTCCAGCTTCCTCGCCGCGGCCTCCTTCCAGGAGACGACCCGGGTGCTCACCGAGGCCGCCATCAACGGCGCCAAGGACCACCTGATCGGCCTCAAGGAGAACGTCATCATCGGCAAGCTCATCCCCGCCGGGACGGGTGCGCCGGCGAACGTGGCCGCACGCAAGGAGCGCGATCGCCGGGCCGCCCTCGAGGCGCTCGCGGGCGAAGCGCTCGACGATCTCGGGACCGAGTTCAACCCGTTCCTCGAGGACGGCGAGACCCGGGCGCCGGACGACGACGCAGCCGGCCTCGCGCTGGCGGCGACGATCGCCGGAGCCGGGGAGGACGAGGTCGACGCGGCCAATCCGTTCGCCTCGGAGGCCGGTTCGAACGGCTCCGAAGACGGCGCCGCCAACCCGTTCCTCGAGGACGCCGCCGAGCTCGAGAAGACCCCCGAGGAGGTCTGACGGGGCGGCTTCCCAGCCGCCCCCCGCGGCCCGTCGGACGTTTGACACGCTCGTCGGGCCGCTGATAAACTCCGCGTTCGTGGCCTCGGGAGGGGTCCGCCCTCGGCCTGTGCGCCGGGACCCATCTTTCGACCCCATCTTTTGAACCCCGGTCCGTCGCTCGCCACCAACCGGCGGGGACCCTGGGACCGGCCCCGGTCGGCAGCGACCGATCGACGATCTGACCGATTGAAAGGAGTAGCGTCTTCGTGCCGACGATCAGCCAGCTCGTGCGCCACGGCCGCAAGCGCAAGATCTCGAAGATCAAGGCGCCGGCCATGCGCAAGAACTGGAACAGCCTGCGGCAACGCCAGGTCTCGATCCCGGGCGCCCCACAGAAGCGTGGGGTCTGTCTCCAGGTTCGCACCATGACGCCGAAGAAGCCGAACTCCGCCCTGCGCAAGATCGCCCGCGTGCGCCTGACCAATCAGATGGAGGTCACGGCCTACATCCCCGGCATCGGGCACAACCTCCAGGAGCACTCGGTCGTGCTCGTACGCGGTGGCCGGGTCAAGGACCTGCCGTCGGTCAAGTACCACATCATCCGGGGCACCCTCGACGCCGCCGGCGTCCGCGACCGCAAGCAGGGTCGCAGCAAGTACGGCGCCAAGGCGACGAGCAAGCCGGGGGCCCGCTAGATGCCTCGCCGGACGAGCATCCCGCGCAAGTCGAAGTACGAGGTCGTCCCGGCCAACCGGATGACCTCGCGCTTCTCGGCCAAGCTCATGAAGGGCGGCAAGCAGAACCTCGCCGAGCGCATCCTGCGCCAGGCGCTGGCCCGGGCCGAGGCCCAGGCCGCGCGGCCCGGTCTCGAGATCCTCGAGGCGGCCATGCGCAACGCGACGCCCATCATCGAAGTCAAACCGCGCCGCGTCGGTGGCGCGACCTACCAGGTCCCGGTCGAGATCCGGGGCGACCGCCGAATGTCACTCGGTGTCCGCTGGCTCGTCCAGGCGGCCCGCAAGCGCAACGGCAAGAGCATGAGCGAAAAGCTCGCCTCCGAGCTCGTCGATGCCATGAACGGCCTCGGCGCGGCGGTCAAGCGACGAGAAGACACGCACAAGATGGCGGAGGCCAACCGGGCCTTCAGCCATTTCAAGTGGTAGAACCGGGAGCGTAAGAACATCGTGGCACGTCAGGTTCCGCTCGCCCGAACGCGGAACATCGGGATCATCGCGCATATCGACGCCGGCAAGACGACCGTCACCGAGCGGATCCTTTTCTATACGAAGAAGATCTACAAGATCGGTGAGGTCCATGAGGGCGCGGCCACGATGGACTGGATGCCCCAGGAGCAGGAGCGGGGGATCACCATCACGGCCGCCGCGACGACGG
>DAIOXD010000194.1:0-3980 GCA_036758145.1 Candidatus Limnocylindrales bacterium | reverse complement strand
GAGCTGGGCGCCCTGGACCTGCGGCGTGGCGAGGTCCGCGTGCTGGGCAAGGGCCGCAAGGAGCGGATCGGCCTCCTCGGGCGGCCGGCCCGCGCGGCCCTGGCCGATTACCTCGAGGACGGCCGACCGGTCCTGCTCGAACGCCGCGCCGGCGCCGAGGCGCCGCCGGTCGAGGTCTTCCTGAACCACCTCGGCGGCCCGCTCGGCGTGCGCGGCCTCCGCTACCGGCTCGATCGGCTATGCGCCAGAGCCGGTCTTCCGCTGGGCGTCTCGCCGCACACGCTGCGGCACTCGTTCGCGACCCACCTGCTCGATGGTGGCGCCGACCTGCGGGTCGTGCAGGAGCTGCTCGGTCACGAGAACCTCGCCACGACTCAGATCTATACCCACGTCTCGCCCGGTCGATTGCAGGCCGCCTATCGGGACGCCCACCCGAGGGCGCGTCGCGACTCCGCGCCGTGAGCGCGGCTGGATCCCTCGCCCGCGCCGGGATCATCGTCTCGGGCGCCTTCCTCGTCTCGCGCGTCCTCGGCTACGTCCGGATCGTCGTCATCGCGGATTCCTTCCGGACGACCGACCTCGACGCCTTCTTCGCCGCCTTCCGGATCCCTGACCTCGTCTTCCAGCTCGTCGCGGCCGGCGCGCTCTCGTCCGCGCTCATCCCGATCGTCTCGGGCCTGTTCACGACCGACGAGCACGTCCGTGCCTGGCGGGTCGTCTCGACCGTCATCAACCTCATGCTCCTCGGCCTCGCCGTCCTGGCTGCCGGCCTGTTCGTCCTCGCACCCGTCATCGTCCCGGTCATCACCCCCGGATTTCCGGCCGAGAAGCTCGAGCAGACGATCGAGCTGACCCGGATCATGCTGCTCAGCCCGATCTTCCTGGCACTCGGAGCGGTCGCCACCAGCGTCCTCAACTCGGGCGGCCGGTTCGCGGCATCGGCGATCGCGCCCATCGTCTACAACCTCGCGATCATCGGCGGTGCGGTGATCCTCGGACCGAAATTCGGGATCGATGGCCTCGCCCTGAGCGTCGTCGCCGGCTCGCTCGGCCACCTGCTTGTCCAGGTCCGGCCGCTGGCCCGCCTGGGCTTCCGCTACGAACCGCGCATCGACGCGAGCGACCCGGCAGCGCGGAAGGCGCTCGTGCTGATGGCGCCGCGCGCGATCGGCCTCGGAGTGACCCAGATCACCTTCATCGTCGTGACTTCGCTGGCCAGCCTGCTCGGCAACGGCGCGGTCGCGGACTTCAACTTCGCGTTCGCGCTGCTCCAGATCCCGCTGGGGATCATCGGTGTCCCGCTCGGTATCGTCGTCCTGCCCTCGTTGGCACGCGAGGCCGCGGTCGGCCGCGAGGATGCCTTCGCCGAGCTCCTGACCCGGGCGCTCCGGCTGCTGATCTATGTCATGGTCCCGATCGCGGTCCTCACCGCGGTCGTGGGTGGGCCGGTGGTCGAGATCCTGTTCGGCGGCGGCAATATCGCCGACGCCGACCTCGACCTGATCGCGGTGACGCTGGTCGGCTTCCTGATCGGGCTGACGGCACACGCGATGATCGCGGTCCTCGCCCGGGCCTTCTACGCGCGTCAGGACACGCTGACGCCGGTCGTCGCCGCGATCGGCGCGGTCGTCATCAACTCCACGCTCGCCGTCATCCTCGTCGGGCCATTCGGGCTGCCAGGGATCGCGGTCGCGATCGCGGTCGCGGCCTGGATCGAGGCGATCGCCCTGCTCGCGATCCTCGATCGCCGGCTCCCGCATTTCGAGCTATCGGGTCTGGCCCGGGTCGCCGTCGAGTCGGTCTTCGGCAGCGCCATCGCGGGGGCGGCGGCCACCGGTGCGCTCGGGGTGGTCCAGGGCGCCCTTGGCACGGCTCCGGGCCGGCCCACCCTGGTGGTCGAGGTCGCGCTGGTGAGTCTCGTCTTCGGCCTCGTCTATGCCGGGCTCTCGCTCGCCTTGCGGATCCCCGAACTGCCGTCTATCGTCGGGGTCATGGCCGACGTCATCCGCCGCCCGGTGAGGTCGTGACGGACGTCGACCCCAGCGCGTGGGATCGCTTCGTCGAGGGCAGTGATCCGGGCTCGTACCTCCAGATGAGCGCCTGGGCCAGGGTCAAGGCGGTCAACGGCTGGTCGGCCCATCGGTCGATCGCCGAGGTGGGCGGACCGGGCGGCGGCAGGATCGGCGCCCAGGTCCTCGTCCGCCGACCGGGCCCGATGCCGTGGGGATTCGCGTACGCGCCGCGCGGGCCGGTCGCCGCCGAATGGAACGCCGAGACGCTCGGTGCGTTCACGGCGACGGTCCGCGAAAGCCTCCCAGCGATGGCCGGACGCATCAGCCACCTCCGGATCGACCCCGAGATCGAGGCTGACGGGCCGCTCGACCCGGACGGCGCCGTGGGTCGCGACCTCGCCGCGGCCGGCTGGACCCCGTCGGCGCCGATCCAGCCCAACGCGACGCGGATCATCGATCTGCGCGTTGACGAGGACGCCCTGTGGGGTGACCTCCGCAAGAAATGGCGGCAGTACGTCAACAAGGCGCGCACGGGCGGCGTCACGGTCGTGGACGCCAGCGGCGACCGGCTGGGTGAGTTCTACCGGATCTACCGCGACACGGCCGATCGGGCGGGTTTCCTGATCCGGGCCGAGTCGGCCTATCGCGATGTCTGGGACGCCTTCGCCCCGACCGGGAACGCGCGTCTGCTCTTCGCCCAGGCCGCGGATGGTGAGCCCCAGGCGACCCTCTTCCTCGTCCGGTCCGGCCCGCGCGTCGTCGAACCGTACGGCGGGATGACCGCGGCCGGCGCCGAGTCGCGGGCGAACTATCTGCTCAAGTGGGAGGCCATCCGGTCGTCGCGTGAGGCGGGCGCCGCGAGCTACGACCTGTGGGGTCTCGCCACTGGCGGGATCGCCCATTTCAAGACCGGGTTCGGGGGTCGCGAGGTGCGCTACATCGGCGCCTGGGATCTCGTCCTGAGCCAGGTCGGACGGCGGGCCTACGAGGTGGCGCAGCGCGGGCGGGTCGCCTGGTCGCGCCGGCGCGGCGGGATCAATGGCGGGGAGAGCGCGGCGGCCTACGGAGCCGCCGATTGAACCTCCGTGACGCACGTCCGGACGAACTCGCCGATTGGGACGCGCGGACCGTCGACGAGCCCGGCGGTCACGTCTACCAATCGCTGGCGTGGGCCGAGCACCGCCGGGCTTCCGGATGGCGACCGCGGTTCATGGTCGGAGACGACGGTGGCCGGACGCTTGCCCTGACCCGCGGCTGGCCGATGGTCGCGGGCGGGAGCGCGTACGTGCCGCGCGGTCCCGTGCCGATGGGCGCCGACCCGTCCGCGCTGGCGGCGCGACTGATCGCGGTCGGCGATGCGCTGGCCGGGGAAGGGATCGACGTCGTCGCCGCGGATCCCGAGGTCCCCCACGCCGACGGGGCCTTCCGCGCGGCGGTCGAGGCGGCCGGGTTCCACCCGATCGAGGAGATCCAGCCGTCCCGCCACCGCATCTCGCTGCCGCTCGCGGACCTGACAGCGGACGAGGTCTTCGCCGGGATCTCCAAGTCGACTCGTCAACGCATCAGGAAGGCCGAGGACCAAGTCGACCCGGTGGTTCGTCACGACATCCGTATCGGGCCCGACGGCGTGGGCGACGGGTTCGCGGCGCCGAGCGAAGCACCAGAGGTCGCCCTTGACCGCTTCTACGATCTCCTGCTCGAGACCGGGGAGCGGCGGCACTTCACGTTCGGACCAAGGCGCGCCTTCGTCGACTGGTGGACCACGGCGCTCGCCGCCGGCCACCTCGTCTACCTCGAGGCCTGGGGGATCCGCGGGGCGCCCGTCGCGGGCCTGATCCTGTATCGCCACGGCGGACGGCTTTCGACGGTCCACTCCGGCGATCACGCCGAGGACCGCGACGAGACGCCCGGCGCGCTCCACCTCCTGCGCTGGCGCGCCATCCAGCTCGCCATCCGCGAAGGGTGCAG
>DAIOXD010000193.1:0-3997 GCA_036758145.1 Candidatus Limnocylindrales bacterium | reverse complement strand
GACCAACTCGAGCGCGGGGGCGAGCCGGGCGGCCGCCACGTCAACATTGACGCTCAGCGCGTCCCACCCGGCATCGGCGTGGAGCGAGGCGCCGAGACGCTCGGTTGCCTCGACCAGCGAGATGGCGTCGTGGCTCTCGGTCCCCTCGGTCAGCGCGCGGGCCGCGAGCACGACCGCGCCGCCCTGCTCGGGCGGCTCCTCGGCCGCCCCACCGGTGACGACGAGCGACGCGGAGACCAGCGGCCGACCGGGGAGGTCGACCACGAGGATCGAGAGCCCGTTGGCGAGGCGATGAGAGGTGACCGGGGGGAAGTGGTACGGCCGGGGCGTGCCGGACTTCGGTCGCTCGGCGACGACGATGGCGTCCTGGCCGGGCTCGACGGTCGCGCTCATGCCGCGACCTCCGAATCGCCTTCGGCCTCGGTGGCCTCGTCGGTCGGCAGCGAGATGTCGTCGGCCTCGAAACCCTCGGGCAGGTAGGTCAGGACGACCCGGTTGTCGGGTCGGAAGACGGCCGCCGCGACGTCGCGGATCGCTTCCGGGGTCACCGCGAGGTAGCGCGGCAGCATCCGGTTGATGAGTGCGGGCTCATCGAACAGCGTGGCGTACATCGACAGCCGATCCGCGCGCTCCTCGACCCGCTGGAGCGCCCCGAGCTCGTCCGCTTCGGTCAGGGCCTTGGCGCGAGCCAGCTCGTCGTCGCTCACCAGGTCCGTGGTGAGGCGCTCCAGCTCCTCGTGCAGCGCGGCTTCGACGCGGCCGACCGAGATCCCGGGTCGGACGGTCGCCCAGCCCGCGGTGATCGAGGCGCCACCCACGAAGCCGAGCGTGAAGACGGCCACGTCCTGCGCGATCCGTTCGTCGCGGACGAGCCGCCGGTTGAGCCGGCTCCCCTTCCCGCCCGACAGGATCTGGCCGGCCAGGTCGAGCGCGTCGAGCCGCGGGTCGCCGAAGACGGGTGCGCGGAAGCCGACATGGACGCGCGGCAACGGGACCTTGTCGAAGACCGTCTCGCGGTGCTCCCCGCCGAGCGTCGGCGGGAGCGACAGGCCGCCGAGCGGCGGGATGACGAGGTTGGGCGGGATGGCGCCGAAGTACCGATTCGCCGCGGCGAGCACCTCGGCGGTCTCGACGTCACCGACGACGGAGAGGACCGCGTTGTTCGGTGCGTAGTAGGTCCGGAAGAAGGCGCTGACGTCCTCGACCGTGGCGGCGTCGAGGTCGTCCATCGACCCGATCGTCGAGTGGTGGTAGGGGTGCTCCGGCGGGAACAGATGCGCCTGGAGCTTTTCCTGGAACGAGCCGTATGGTCGGTTGTCGTACGACCAGCGCTTCTCGTTCTTGACGACCTCGCGCTGGTTGTCGAGGTTCTCCTGGCTGAGCGCGTCGAGCAGGGTCGCCATCCGGTCGGCCTCGAGCCAGAGGGCCAGCTCGAGCTGGTGGGCCGGCAGCGTCTCGTAGTAGTTCGTCCGATCGAGCCAGGTCGAGCCATTCATCGTCCCGCCGGCAGCCTGGACGAGCGCGATGTGCTCGGCCTTGGCGACGTGGCGGGAACCCTGGAACATGACGTGCTCGAAGAGGTGGGCGAAGCCGGTCTTGCCCTCGACCTCGTGCTTCGAGCCGACGTCGTACCAGAGGTTGACCCCGACGACGGGGGCGAGGTGATCCTCGGCGACGATGACCCGCAGGCCGTTGTCGAGGTGCTGGTCGCTGAACGCGACCTCAGGGACGGTGGTGGGCACGCGTGACCTCAGGGGTTCGGGCGGCGGCGGCTGCCGCCAGGGATCGTGGGCGACGATCGTACCGCCTTCTACGGCGGTCAGGCTCAAACGCCGTCCACCGGAAAGCCCACGGCGCGCGCGGCCGCCGCGAGTGCGTGATCATGTGTGGCGAACAGCAACCCGTCATACCGCTCGCGTACGAGTAGTGCGCTCGCCAGGTGCAACGCGTCGAGCGATCCGAGCAGCGTCGGAAACGGCTCGGCGGCGCGTTCCAGGACCATGTTCGTGAGGGGGATCAGGTTGATGCTGTCGATCGCCTCGAGGACGTCGGCCCGCTGCCGTGAGACCGCGTCGTCGTCGAGCTGTAGCTGGATTCGGGCCCGGTCGATCGTACGCAGGCATTCGAGGCGGATGAGGTCGCTCGACATTGCCAGGTCGATGCGGCTCCAGGAGGGCAGGCGACCCGGTTCGCCCAGGATGACTCGCAGAAGTACGGACGAATCGACGTATGCGTTCAACGCCCCTGCCGTTCTTCGAGCAGCAGGGCGGTCGAGCCCTTTGGCCATCCCGCCGGCGGGTAGTCGCGGTCACGGATGGCCGTGAAGGGCCTCCTGGATGGCAGGACGGCCACCCGAACGACCGCGGGGATCGGGACGATGCGCGCTATCGGCCGCTCCCGATCGGTCACTTCGACTTCGGCTCCGGCTTCTGCGGCACGCAGGTATTTCGAGAGCTGGTCCTTCAGTTCCGCGACCCCGACGCGCTTCATGGCCAGATATAGCCATGAATGGCCATATCTGTCAAGCCACGTGTCGTCATGAACGCTCGCGTCGAGAGAGACCGCGCTAGAAGTCGATTTTTGGATAGTTCCGGTCAAGCGGAACGACCGGCCCGATCGGCCCATTCCGCTCGCACGGGAGTCCAGCTCTCGGTTGGCCAGGAGCGGGGCGGCCCATTCCGGAAGGTCGGGGCAGGGCCCGCCAAAAGGGGCCCATCAAAACGATGGTTCCGCTTGGTTGGAACCACCCGAAAACGCACTCTGAGGGCGACGAGCTCCCGCGGGCGACGGCCAGCCGCCACGGCCGGATACCATCGCATGAGTGTTGATGCGTGGCTGGGCTCGTTGCGTCGCGGCGCTCCTGTTGGCCGTCCCGCTCGCGGTGACGCTGCTGCCGGGCCTTGTGGCGGCGCACTCGGATCTCGTCTCCTCGGATCCTGCCCAAGGGGCGGTCGTCCCGTCGCCTTACTCCGGACCCATCGTCCTGACCTTCTCTGAGCCCCTGGCCAGCGGCAGCATGGCCGATCTGGTCGATTCGGCCGGGACGACCTTGGCCAAGGCCGTGGTCGACCCGAACGCGAAGACGATGACCTTCACGCTGACCACCCCGCTCGCGCCGGGCGCCTGGCAGGTCCGTTGGGTGAGCATCGCCGATGACGGCGACCTGCTGCGCGACATCGTCACATTCACGGTCGCTGCGTCGGCCTCGACATCGCCGAGCGCCAGCGCGGCGGCTCCGAGCGCGATCCCGTCCGCCACCACGAGCCCATCGCCCTCGGGCGCCGGCACCACTACGGGGACTGGCGGCGGCGACGTGATCCTGCCGATCATCGTCGCACTGATCATCCTGGGAGCCGGCGCCGCCTATCTCCTGACGCGCCGCAACCGCCGGCTCGACACGACGTGATCCGCCGCGTCAGGGGGCGGATCGGGACACGCCTGGCCGGGGCGCTGGGCCTGGCGGTCGGCCTCGCCGCGGCCCTCCCGGTGGCGGTCACCGCGCACACGCTCAATGCGACCTACACGAGCCGGCTGCCGCTGGCGGTCTACCTCGTCGGGGCGGCGACGACCGTCGCGCTCTCGTTCGTCTTCGTCATCGTCCGCGACGTTCGGGCAGCGCCGCCCGTGCTCGATGCCACGGGGTCGCTTCCACCGGCGTGGCTGCGCTATCTCCTGCGTGCCATCGGGCTGATCGGCTGGGCGTGGATCGTCGTCCAGGGGATCGCCGGCGGATCGAGCGATGCGAACGTCGCGAGCCTGTTCCTGTGGGTCTATGGCTGGGTCGGACTCGCGCTCCTGAGCGCGACGGTGGGTCCGGTCTGGCACTTTCTCGACCCGTTCTCGACGCTCCACGACCTGGGCGCCGCCCTGCTCCGCACGTTGCCCATCGAGGGTTGGGCCCCGGCGGACTACCCGGCGTCATTCGGTCGCTGGCCGGCCGTTGTTGGCTTCGCCTTCTTCGTCTGGCTGGAGCTCGTCATCCAGGCGGGTCCCGCCA
>DAIOXD010000192.1:0-4030 GCA_036758145.1 Candidatus Limnocylindrales bacterium | reverse complement strand
CATCGGCGGACGACCTGGCGCTCGATCCGGCCTCGGCCGATGTGATCGTGAGCGGTCTCGTCCTCAACTTCATCCCGGATCTCGCCGCCGCGCTGGACGAGATGCATCGGGTCGGCGTCCCGGGCGCGACGCTCGCGGGGTATGTGTGGGACCTGGCCGGTCGGATGGACATCATCCGGACCTTCTGGGACGCGGCGATCGCGCTGGACCCCGCGGTGACCGAGAAGGACGAAGGCGCACGGTTCCCGCTGTGCGCCCCCGAACCCCTACGGCAGGCGTTCGAGGACGCCGGCTTGACGGATGTCGAAGTTCGATCGATCGACGTGCCGACCGTCTTCCCGGACTTCGACGACTACTGGACGCCGTTCCTGGGCGGGGTCGGTCCGGCCCCGGCCTATCTCGGCGGGCTTGACGACGCCTCGCGCGCGGCGCTGCGCGAGCGACTGCGGGCAACCCTTCCGACCCAGTCGGACGGGACGATCCAACTCATCGCGCGGGCTTGGGCGGTGCGCGGCCGCAACCCCTAAACGCTGCCGTCGCGGCTGCCAACGAGCTGTCACGCTGCCATGCGGTCCGCGCGCGCCTTGACGGCGGAAAACGTGTCGGCGACGATGACCGCCAGCCATCATCCACCGCCGAGGGACGACCGATGAACCAGCCTGCCTCCGCCCTGCGCGGCGCACTCCGCCGTCCGGGCACCGTTGCCGCCGCGATCGTGGTCCTCCTCGCGTTCGGCGCGTCGGGCGCCCTCGCTGCGAGCCCCGGCAAGGGGACCGAGGTGCTCGACGCGCAGGGGATCGTCCATGCCAGGGGCCAGGCGCCAGCCGGTAAGGGTGGTCACAGCAGCCCCAACCTGCTCTTCCACAACGGAGCCATCCTCAAGAGCTCGGTCGTCAAGGCGATCTTCTGGGGCACGTCCTGGAACGACCCGGGCGACAAGATCAGCGGCCTCGACAGCTTCTACTCCAGCGTCGGAGGGTCGGGGTACATGAACACGAACACCGAGTACAGGGGCACGAACGGCCAGGTCGGGACCGGGGTCACGAATCAGGCGTCCGTCGTCGACCTTTCAGCGGGACCGACCCAGGCGCCCTCGACGTCGACCGTCCTTGCCGAAGTCGCCCGGCAGATCACCAACCCGGTCGCGAACGGCTACTACCCGGTCTACGTCGACCTGCCTCGTGGCAACGCCGGTTACTGCGCCTGGCACAGCTACGGAACGGTCAAGGGTGTGCCCGTCCAGTTCGGGTTCTTCTTCAAGCTCGACGGCGACGCCGGCTGCGATCCGCAGAATCCGGATTCGACACACACGGAGGGGCTGGAAGCCCTGGTCAACGTCAGCGGGCACGAACTGAGCGAGACCGTCACGGACCCGCGCAACGGCGGGTGGTACGACCGCCGGGGTGCGGAGAATGCCGACAAGTGCGCGTGGACCTTCTCGGGCCTGGTGACGCTCAAGGGGGTGTCCTGGAAGATCCAGGGCAACTGGAGCAACGCCGCCAACAACGCCCGGTCGGGCTACGACGGGGCCGGCTGCATCCAGACCAGCTAGCGTTGGCCTCCGATCTCAGGGCCGCCCACGCCATCAGCCCAGGAGCAGCCTGACCGCGACGACGGTCCCGACGACGATGATCGCCGCGCGCAGCGCGAACGGCGACAGTCGACGCCCGACCAGTGCGCCTAGCTGGCCACCGATCGTCGAGCCGATCGCGAGCAGGATCGCGGGCGCCCAGGCGACCGGTGCGACGAAGACGAAGATGACCGCAGCGATGCCATTGATGACCACCGCGATCAGGTTCTTCAGCCCATTGAGGCGCTGAAGGTCGTCGTCGACCAGGATCGCCAGCAGGGCGATGAGGATGACCCCCTGGGCGGCCCCGAAATAGCCGCCGTAGATGCCGGTCAGGTAGACCCCGGCGACGAGGATCGGGCCGCCACCGGTGTGGACCGCTCCCGTGCGCCCGCGGCGCTCGACGACCAGCGCCGAAAGTCGGGGCTGGATGGCGACAAGAACGCAGGCGATGAGGATCAGGACGGGCACGATCCGCTCGAACGCGGCGGCTGGCAGGACCAGCAGGAGGGCAGCGCCGGTCACGCCGCCAAGCGCGGCCGCGAGGAGCAGCGGCCTCGCCCGCGTCCGCTGCCCGGCGAGTTCCCGCCGATACCCGACCGCGCCACTGATCGTCCCCGGGACCAACCCGACCGTGTTCGAGACATTCGCGATGAGCGGCGGATACCCGAGGAGCAGCAACGTCGGGAAGGTGACCAGCGACCCCGCGCCGACGATCGCGTTCACCGTCCCGGCGAAGATGCCGACCCCGATGATGACGACGGCGCCGAGCGGATCGAGCAAACGGGCCTCCTTTTGAGTAGGCGCCGGATTCTAGGGACCGGGCGGTACACTCGTTCGGTCGCCACCGAATCCGAGGTACGCGAAGATGAGACCGCGACGGGTCCTTCATAGCCCCACGACCGAACCCGAACCGTTCGACGCCGCCGCTTTCCCGGGGCTCGATGAGCGTCGGCGTGCCGACGGCGGCGCCGCCAGCGAGCGCTGGCGTGAGCTGATCGCCTCGGACGCCACGGTCATGGCCGACGGTGCGATGGGCACCATGCTCTTCGCGAACGGCCTCCTGTTCGGTGACCCGCCCGAGGTCTGGAACCTCTCGAAGCCAGATGTCGTCCGTCGTATTCACCGGGGCTACCTAGACGCCGGCTCACAGATCCTCATGACCAACACGTTCGGTGGCAACCGGATGCGGCTCAGCCTCCACGGTCTCCAGGACCGGGTCGCCGAGCTCAACCAGACCGCCGCGATCCTCCTGCGCAGCGAGGTCGAAGCGGCCGGTGGCGACGCCCTGGTCGCCGGCGACATCGGACCGAGCGGGGCGATCCTCGCGCCGACCGGGACGCTCGACTACGACGAGGCGGTCGACATCTTCGCCGAGCAGGCGGCCGCGCTCGTGGCCGGCGGTGTGGACCTCATCTGGATCGAGACCATGTCGGACCTGCCCGAGATCAAGGCCGCCATCGAGGGCGTCCGTCGCGTCTCACCCGGCATCGCGCTCATCACGACCATGACCTTCGACACGCGCGGTCACACCATGATGGGGGTCTCCCCGGAGCAGGCGATCGCGTCGCTGACGGCCTGGGGCGCCGACGCGGTCGGTGGCAACTGCGGCAACGGACCGGACGAGCTCGTCACGGTCATCGAGAGGATGCGAGCCGTCGACCCGGACACGATCCTCGTGGCCAAGTCGAACGCGGGGATGCCCGAGCTCGTCGACATGCGCGCCGTCTACCGCTCCGATCCCGAGACGATGGCGACGGCGGCCGCCTCGATGCGCGACGCCGGCGCCTCGATCATCGGCGGCTGCTGCGGGAGCACTCCCGAGCACGTGCGGGCGATCGCGGCTCGCGTCGCGGGCTGACCCGCGGTCCCGGCCGGTAAGCGTCGTGGCTCGACCTCGGGCGGTCGGGTCAGCGGCTACGATACGCCGGCCATGACCGACACCAGCCCGAGCCTTGCCACGCCCTATCGGACCCACACCTGCGGCCAGCTGCGGATCGCCGATGCGGGTACGACCGCGCGGCTAGCTGGCTGGGTCCATCGCCGTCGCGACCACGGCCAGCTCATCTTCCTCGACCTGCGCGATCGGCACGGGATCACCCAGGTCGTCATCGACAAGGCCGATGCCCCGGTTGCGCACCAGGTCGCCAGCCGGATCCGTCCCGAGTTCGTCGTCACCGTCGAAGGGACGGTCGCGCCGCGCGTGCCGGGGACGGAGAACACGAAGCTGCCGACGGGTGCGATCGAGCTCCAGGCGACGACCGTCGAGATCCTCTCCGAGGCGAAGACGCCGCCGTTCTACATCAACGAGCCCGACGCCCAGGTCGACGAGAGCGTGCGGCTCAAGTACCGCTATCTCGACATCCGGCGCGAGCCGATGCAGCGCCGCCTCATGCTCCGCAGCAGGATGGTCCAGGCGATCCGCGAGGTCCATCACGCGAACGGCTTCGTCGAGGTCGA
>DAIOXD010000191.1:0-4041 GCA_036758145.1 Candidatus Limnocylindrales bacterium | reverse complement strand
CGCCGTCCGGGCGGCGCGGACGATTCCCGGAGGGGACGACGGTCCTCGACGCCGCCCGATCGCTCGGCGTGGACATCGATTCGGTCTGCGGCGGACGCGGCATCTGCGGCCGCTGCCAGGTGACGCAGGGTCTCGGCGAGTTCCCCAAGCACGGCATCACCTCGCGGCCGGGGAATCTCTCGGCCTTTGCCTCGCTGGAGGCGACCTACCGTGAGGAGAAGGGGCTGGCCCCGGACCGGCGCCTGTCGTGCACCGCGCAGGTCTGTGGCGACGTCCTCATCGACGTCCCGCCCGAGAGCCAGGTCCACCGCCAGGTCGTGCGCAAGGGGCTCGACGTCCGGACGTTCATCGTCGACCCGGTCGTCCGCCTGCATTACGTCGAGGTTACGCCGCCCGAGCTCGCCTCGCCGACCGGCGACCTCGCCCGGTTGTTCGAGGCGCTCGAGCGGGAGTGGCAGCTGACCGGGCTCGAGGCGGACCTGCAGGTCATCCGGGCGCTGCAGCCGGCACTCGAGGCCGGCAAGTACGGTGTGACGGTCGCGGTCCATGGCGGGCACCAGGTCATCGCCGTCTGGCCGGGCCTCCACGAGACGGCGTACGGCGTCGCCATCGACATCGGCTCGACGACGATCGCCGGCCACCTCGCCAACCTGGCCGACGGTGCGGTCCTCGCCAGCAACGGCGTGATGAACCCGCAGATCCGCTTCGGCGAGGACCTGATGAGCCGCGTCTCGTACGCGATGATGCATCCCGAGGGGGCGGGCGAGATGACCGCCGCGGTCCGCAAGGCGCTCGACGGGCTGATCGCCTCGCTCGCGATGCGCGCGGGCATCAAGCGGGTCGAGATCCTCGAGCTGGCCCTCGTCGGCAACCCGATCATGCACCACCTGATGCTCGGCATCGACCCGACGCCGCTCGGTGGTGCGCCGTTCGCGCTCGCCACGGACCGGGCGATCAGCACGACCGCGACGGAACTGGGGCTACGCGCCCATCCGGGGGCACGGGTCTACGTCCTGCCCTGCATCGCCGGCCACGTCGGGGCCGACACGGCCGGGGTGATCCTCGCCGAGCAGCCGCACCAGGCCGAGCGGATGACGCTCGTCGTCGACGTCGGCACGAACGCCGAGATCGTCCTGGGCGACAAGCGCCGGTTGCTGGCCGCATCGAGCCCGACCGGTCCCGCCTTCGAGGGCGCCCAGATCTCGGGCGGCCAGCGCGCCGCGCCGGGCGCCATCGAGCGCGTCCGGATCGACCGCGAGACGCTCGAACCGCGCTTCCGCGTCATCGGTGTCGACGCCTGGTCGAACGAGCCGGCCTTCGCGGCCGGGGTCGCCGAGGTGGGCATCAGCGGCATCTGCGGTTCCGGGATCATCGAGGTCGTCGCCGAGATGTTCCTGGCCGGGATCGTCACCGAGGACGGCGTCATCGACGGTTCGCTCGCGGCGCGATCATCGCGCATCGTCAGCGACGGTCGGACCTTCAGCTACGTCCTCCACGAAGGCGATGGCTCCGGGACGAGTCCGCGCATCGCGATCACCCAGAACGACGTCCGGGCGATCCAGCTGGCCAAGGCTGCGCTCTACGCCGGCGTCCGGCTGTTGATGGACCAGCTCGCGATCGACGAGGTCGAGGAGATCCGGCTGGCCGGCGCCTTCGGGAGCCAGATCGACCCCGTCCACGCGATGATCCTGGGCTTGATCCCCGATTGCGACCTCGCCCACGTCCGGTCGGCCGGGAATGCCGCGGGGACCGGCGCGCTCATCGCCCTGCTTTCCGGTGCCGCTCGGAGCGAGATCGAAGGCGTCGTCCGGCGCGTCGAGAAGATCGAGACCGCCGTCGAGCCGCGTTTCCAGCAGCATTTCGTCGAGGCGATGGCGTTCCCGCACAAGACCGCGGCCTTCCCGCACCTGGCGGCGGTGGTCGCCTTGCCAGAACGGTCGAACGCGAGTGGGACCACCAGCCAGGAGGCCCGGAACGAACGACGACGCCGGCGCACCGTGGCGAGCGGCACCAGGGAGGACCGTTGATGGACGACCCGCAGCGCCGCCGAAGCGGAGGCCGAGCGGCGCGACAGGCGCTCCGCCTGGCGACCCATGCCGAGCACATCCCGTTCCTGACGCGGAAGCTCGCCCCGTTCGAGGTCCTCGGCGAGGAGGGGCTCGCGCTGATCGAACACAACGCCGACACCATCCTCGAGGAGGTCGGCATCGAATTCCGGGGCGACCCCGACGCCCTGAGCCTCCTCCACGACGCCGGCGCCGACATCGACGGCTCGCGGGTCCGCTTCCCGCGCGGGATGTGCCGCCAGATCGTCCAGGCGACCGCGCCGCGCGAGTTCACGCAATACGCCCGGAACCCGGAGCGCAACGTCGAGATCGGCGGGGTGCACACCGTCTTCGCCCCGAACTACGGCTCGCCCTTCGTCCGCGACCTCGACCGCGGCCGTCGCTACGGGACGCTCGAGGACTTCCGCAACCTGGTCAAGCTGACCTATGCCTCGCCCTACCTCCACCACTCGGGCGGGACCGTGTGCGAGCCGGTCGACGTGCCGGTCAACAAGCGCCACCTTGACATGGTCTATTCCCACATCCGCTACAGCGACAAGCCGTTCATGGGCTCGGTGACCGCCCCCGAACGGGCGCGCGACACGGTCGAGATGGCCCGCCTCACGTTCGGCGCGGACTATCTCGAGGACCACACGGTCATCCTGTCGCTCATCAACGCGAACTCGCCGTTGGTCTGGGATTCGATCATGCTCGGCTCGGCGCGGGCCTACGCGGAGGCGAACCAGGCGACCCTCCTCACGCCGTTCATCCTCGCCGGCGCGATGGCGCCGGTCACTGCGGCCGGCGTCTGCGCCCAGACGCTCGCCGAGGCGCTCGCCGGGATGACCTTCGTCCAGCTCGTTCGGCCGGGCGCGCCGGTCGTGCTCGGGTCGTTCGCCTCCTCGATGTCGATGCAGTCTGGCGCGCCCACGTTCGGGACACCGGAGCCGGCGCTGGTGCTCTACGTGATGGCATCGCTCGCCCGGCGTCTCGGCGTGCCGTTCCGCTCGGGCGGCTCGCTGTGCGGCTCGAAGATCGCCGATGCGCAGGCCGCCTACGAGTCCGCGAACACGCTGCTGCCGACCGTCCTCGGCGGCGTCAACTTCGTCCTCCACGCGGCCGGCTGGCTCGAGGGCGGGCTGACCGTCGGCTATGAGAAGTTCATCCTCGACGCTGACCAGTGCGGGATGATGGGCGTCTTCGTCAACGGCGTCGACATGTCGGACAACGGCCAGGCGCTCGACGCGATCCGCTCGAACGAGCCAGGCACGCACTACCTCGGCAGCGCCCACACGCTGGCCAACTTCGAGACCGCCTTCTACCGCTCGGACGTCACGGACAACAACAGCTTCGAGCAGTGGCAGGAGGACGGCTCGCTCGACGCGGCGCAGCGGGCGAACGTCATCTGGAAGAAGATGCTGGCCGAGTACGAGGCACCCCCGATCGACCCCGGGGTCGACGAAGCCCTGCTCGACTTCATCGCCCGGCGCAAGGCCTCGATGCCGGATTCCGAGGTCTAGGATCTCGTGCTCTTCAGCCGCCGCTCCTCGCTGACGTCGGCCCGATCGGTAGCCCTCACCGGGGTTCTGCGCGCCCCGACCTTCGAGCTCGTGCCGCTCAAGAACGCGCTCGACCAGGCGGACTTCCTGCCGGCCGGCGCGACCGTCTCGGTGACGGCCTCGCCGGCGAAGGGGCTCGAGGCAACGGTCGCACTGTGTGAACAACTCCAGGCGCGCGGGTTCCGGGCCGTCCCGCACCTTTCGGCGCGGATGATCCGGGATCGTGCCCACCTCTCCGAGCTGATCGCCTGGCTCGAGGGCGCCGGCGTCGATCGCGCCTTCGTCGTCGGTGGCGACGCCAAGGAACCGGGCCAGTATCCGGACGGGCTGTCGCTCCTGCGGGCGATGGCCGAGATCGGTCATCCGCTGGCCGAGATCGGGATCCCGGCCTATCCGCAGGGGCATGCCTTCATCGCCGATGCGCCGTTGCTCGAGGC
>DAIOXD010000190.1:0-4083 GCA_036758145.1 Candidatus Limnocylindrales bacterium | reverse complement strand
GTAGCAGAAGCCGGTGCGCTTCGCGATTCGAATGTCAGTGACGGTTCCCATGCTCGGATCAAGTATCTCACGGGCCCATTCGGGTCCCCGGCGGACCCGGCGTCCCGGTTCTTGCCATCCGCCGATCAGGCGCGAGCTGTGCGACGAATCACGGCACCTGGAGCGCCGGCGGTGAGGCTCCACGCACGATTTACCCGAGCCAAGCGTCGTCGGGAGCTCCTGGCGGACCGAGACCTCGCCTAAGTCGCATGGCATCGGAGCGTGGCAGAAACGCGCTGTCGCTCCGATCCGCTCGATCGCGCCGATCAGCTAGATCGCGCCGATGACCTACGTCGTGTCCTCGACGTCCGCGCCATAGATGCCGCGCTGGCGCGGCGGGAGGAGCTCGGCGATCCGGCTCATGATCAGGCGCGTGGCGGCCTCCTTGGCCTTCCGGCGATCGCCTTTGACACTCTCGGGCAGCTCGTCGGCGACGACGAACGGGCGCCCGTAGCGAACCGTCACGGAGCGGCCAGGCGTCGGGAACGTCGAGCCCTTCCGCCACACCTTGTCGCTGTCGGCGACCCCGACCGGCAGGACGGGAGCGCCGCTCCTGAGGGCGAGGACGGCAACGCCTTCGCGCACCTCCTGCAGGACGCCGTCGGGGCTGCGCGTGCCCTCCGGGAAGACGGTCAGGATGTTGCCTGACTCGAGGACCCGGATCGCGGTGCGAAATGCGCCGACGTCGGCGGTCGCGCGATCGACGGGGTGGATCCCCGCCTGGCGCATGAACCAGCCGATGACCGGCATCTCGACGAGCTCCCGCTTGCCGAGCCAGTTCAGCGGCCGATGCAGCCGCCCGTTCAGGAACGCGCCGATGAGCACCGGGTCCGCGCTCGACGCGTGATTCGCCGCGATGATCAGGGGGCCTGACTCGGGAATCGCTGACAGGTCTCCCTCCACACGAATTCGGATGATCGCTCGGGCGATCACACGCAGGACGAGGCTGCCGAGGCGGAGGATCCAGGTCTTCCGGGTCGCGATCGGGGTCGGTGCCGGCCGGGTCCGGCGGATCACGCCCATCGTGGGGCGGCGCCCGCGGGGCCTGCCCGGCGCATCGCCGCTGGGCCGCGCGGCCACCTCGCGAGCACGAATCGCGTCGACCACCTGCTCGACCGTCATCTCGAACTCGTTGCCGTCGGTCCGCAGGATCAGCGCGTCCGGGGCGGGCCGCAGCGGCGCGACCGGCCGGGTGGAATCGAGCACGTCGCGCCGTCGCAGCTCCACGAGGATCTCGACGGCCTCGGGCCCCTCAGGATCGAGCCCTCGCTCCACGGCGCGCCGCCGGGCCCGCTCCTCCGGGGACGCGTCGAGATAGAGCTTGAGATCCGCGTCGGGGAGCACCACGGTCCCGATGTCGCGGCCGGCCATGATGATCCGGCCGGCTGCCGCAATGGCACGTTGCCGCGTCAGGAGCGCGGCCCGGAGCTCCGCGACACGGGCATAGGCCGAGACCGCCACGTCGACCTCGGCGCCATGGACTTCCGCGGTGACATCGGCGCCTTCGACGGACACGTGCGCCAGGCGGCCTTCGGCGTCCGCCACGAGCTCGATCTCGTCGGCCAGCGCGACGAGCGCTGGGATCGAGTCGGCGCCCACGCCGCGGCGCAGGGCGAGCCACGTCACCGCTCGATACAAGAGCCCCGTGTCGCAGAACCGGTAGCTGAGCCGGACGGCGGCGGCCGCGCCGACGCTGCTCTTGCCCGACGAGGCAGGACCATCAAGGGCGACGATGAGCCCGACCCGGGACGCGGCGCGATCGGTCGCCAGCGCATCATTCGTGGGCTCCATCGTGGGCGAGGATACCCGCAGCGCTCGGACCCCGAGCCGGTCGGGCGCCAGTCAGGCGACCTCGCGCTTGATCGTCGCCGTCGCGAGGATGACGAAGAAGATCGCGATCCCGGCCAGGACGAGCAGATCGAGCTGAACGACCTGGCTCGACAGGTCCGCGCCCTTCAGCATCACCTCTCGGAGCCCATCGACGGCGTAGGTCATCGGCAGGACGTGGGCGACGCCCTGCAGGACGTCGGGGAGTCGGTCGATCGGCCAGAAGATTCCGCCCAGCAGGCCCTGCGGGACGATCACCAGCGGGATGAACTGGATGACCTGGAGCTCGGTTCGGGCGAAGGTCGACAGGAAGATTCCGAGGTTCACCGCGCCGAGCGCGAGCAGGACGGCGAGCACGAAGGCCAGGACCGGGCTGCCGGCGCTGCTGACGCCGAGACCAATCGTGAACGCCGGAATTGGGCCGATCGAGGGCACGGCAATCGCATCGAGGATGAACAGCGTCAGGACGATGACCTGGAGCGTCGCGAAGAGCCCAAACCCGAGGCTGTAGCCGAGCACGATCTCGCCCCGGGTGACCGGCGTCGCGAGCAGCCGCTCGAGGGTCCCGCCGATCCGCTCGCGGAGGAAGCTGATCCCGGTGAGCAGGAAGACGAAGAAGTAGCCGAAGTAGCCGAGGAAGACCGGCGCGAGAACGTCGACGGTGTTCGCGTCGGGCGAGAGGTAGACCGTCTTGCGCTCGATGGTCGGGACGAGAGCCGTGGCCGAGCCGGGCGGGGCGAGGGCCTGTGCCACGGACGCGAGGAGTGCCTGGAGCTTCGCGAACCGCGCCCCCTCGGCACCCGGGTCGGTGCCCTCCGAGATGACCGTGAGGGTCGGCGGTCGACCGGCGAGGACGTCCGCCACGAGGGTCGACGGGACGACGAGCGCGATGTCGGCCTGGCCGTTGCGGATCGCGGTCACCGCGGCGTCCTCGGTGTCAGCCGAGCCGATGCCCGTACCGTTGTTCGCCGTGTTGGCCGCGGCAGTCATCGCGTCGACGATCCGCTGCCCGGCCGGCCCTGCCTGGTTGACGACGAGGACCTCGACCGAGATGTCCTTCTGATCGCCGAGCACCCAGCCCAAGAGGGCGGTCACGACGATCGGGACCACGAACACGAGCCCGAGGGTCCGCTCGTCACGCCGAAAGCCCTGCGCGATCCGGCGCGCGACGGCGAAGATCCGGCTCGCGCTCACGAGCCGGCTCTGCCGGCGGCGAGCGGGCGGCCCTCTGCATCGAGGCCCGCGAACTGGAGGAAGGCGGCTTCGAGATTGTCCGTGCCGGCTCGCGCTCGCAGCTCCGTCCCCGAGCCACGGGCGATGACCTTGCCCGAGCGAACGAAGAGCAAGTCATCGCAGCGGTCGGCTTCGTCCATCACGTGGCTCGCGACGAGGATCGTCCTGCCGTCTGCCGCGAGCCGCCGGAAATGGCTCCAGAACTGGACCCGCAGCGCCGGATCCACGCCGACCGTCGGCTCGTCGAGGAAGAGGACCTCGGGCTCGTGCACGAGCGTGCACGCGAGCGAGAGCCGGCGGCGCATCCCACCGGACAGCTCCAGAGCCGGCGTCCGGCGCCGATCGGCGAGGTCGACGAGCTCGAGGACGCGATCGATGGCCGCGCGATCCAGCTGGCCCTCCAGGGTGGCGAAGAAGCCGAGGTTCTCCCCAACCGACAGCTCGGGATAAATCGCCTCCGACTGGGGCATGTAGCCGATCCGGGCGAGCGCCTGGCGCGACGGCATTCGGATGCCCAGCACCCGCGCTTCGCCCGCGGTCGCCCGGGCAAGTCCCGTCAGGAGCCGGATCAGCGTGGTCTTGCCCGATCCGTTCGGGCCCAGGAGGCCGTAGATCCGACCCGGCGAGAGGGCGAGGTCGATCCCGTCGACAGCCTGGATCGAGCCGAAGGTCTTCCGAAGGCCGATGGCCTCGACGGCTGGCGCGGTCACCGTCGCACCAGTCACGCCTCTCGGACCCGAAGGCCCGCGAGCATCGACGCCGTGAGCTCATCGATCGCAGCCGCCACGGTCGTGAACCTAGGTTGGACGAGCTGTGACGTCAAGTCTCACGATGTCGCGATCCGCGGCACCTTCGGAGGGCGCGGTTTCGAGCTCGCGGTCTTCGAACCGGTCGCCTTCGGGCCTGGTCGTTTCCCGCCGGACGCTTTGGAACCGCGCCGCTTCCCGGCGGTCGCTGATGCCGTCCGTGGAACCGGCTGTCCTT
>DAIOXD010000189.1:0-4132 GCA_036758145.1 Candidatus Limnocylindrales bacterium | reverse complement strand
CATCGTGGCCGGGTTGGCCGAGCGAGGGATCGCCCGGCCATATAGCCATCAGGCGGACGCGATCGAAGCGATCCGCGGCGGGGAGGACGTCGTCATCGTGACGCCGACCGCCTCGGGCAAGACGCTGTGCTACGCCCTGCCGATCCTGCAGGCCATCGCCGAGGACCCGGCGGCCCGAGCGTTGCTCCTCTTCCCGACCAAGGCGTTGGGCCAGGACCAGGTCGCCGAGTTCGCCGGGCTCTCCGCGACGGCCGGCCTGCAGGTCTCCGCGTCGACCTACGACGGCGACACGCCGGCGCCGATCCGGTCGGCTGTCCGGACCGCCGGCCAGGTCGTGGCGACGAACCCGGACATGCTTCACTCGGCGATCCTGCCCCATCACACCAAGTGGTTCCAGCTCTTCGAACAGCTTCGCTACATCGTCATCGACGAGCTCCACACCTACCGGGGCGTCTTCGGCGGGCACGTGGCCAACGTGCTCCGACGGCTGCTCCGGATCTGCGCCCACTACGGCAGCCACCCGGTGATCATCTGCTGCTCGGCGACGATCGGGAACCCGGGCGAGCTCGCCGAGGCCCTCATCGGTCGACCGGTCCGGGTCCTGACCCGCAACGGGGCCCCCGCGGGCGAGCGCCACGTCCTCCTCGTCGACCCACCCCGGCTGGATCCGTCCTCCGAGGCGCGCGGCTCGGCGGTGACGCTCGCGCAGCGCTGGGCCCTGCCATTCCTGCGGGCCGGGCGCCAGACCATCGTCTTCGGGCGGTCCCGGGTCGCCGTCGAGCTGTTGCTGAGCGGTCTGCGCGAATCGCTCCGGGAGGGTCATGGGCCGCGTACCCGGGTCCGGGGCTACCGCGGCGGCTACCTGCCGACCGAGCGGCGCGCCATCGAGCGCGGCCTCCGCGACGGCGAGATCCTCGGCGTCGTCGCCACCAACGCGCTCGAGCTGGGCGTGGATATCGGGCGGCTCGACGCTTCGATCCTGGCGGGCTACCCGGGCTCGATCGCGGCGACCTGGCAACAGTTCGGGCGCGCCGGACGGCGGGCCGGGACCAGCGTGGCCATCCTCGTCGCTTCGTCCGCCCCGGTCGACCAGTACGTGGTCCACCACCCCGAGTTCCTGCTGGAAGGGACGCCCGAGGAGGCCCGGGCCGATCCGGACAACCTCCACATCCTGCTCGCCCACCTGCGCGCGGCCGTCTTCGAGTTGCCGTTCGAGCCCGGTGAGGTCTTCGGTCCCGGCCCGGTCGACGACCTCCTCGCGTTCCTCGGCGAGGAGGGTCATGTGCGTGAGGCCGGCGACGGACGCTGGTACTGGTCGAGCGAGAACTTCCCGGCCTCGGAGATCTCATTGCGGACCGCTGCGCCGGAGAACGTCGTGATCATCGACACGACGCCCGACCGCCCACGCGTCCTGGGCGAGGTGGACCTCTTCTCGGCCCAGGTCCTCGTCCACGAGCACGCGATCTACCTCCACGAGTCGGTCCAATACCATGTCGACCGGCTCGAGTGGGGTGAGCGCAAGGCATACGTCCACCGGATCGATGCGGACCACTACACCTACGCCAACCGGGCGGTGACGCTCAAGCCGCTCGACGTCTTCGCGGAGGCGCTCGCGACCGGGGGCCGGCGCATCCACGGCGAAGTCATGGTGGCCAGCCTCGTCACGCTCTACAAGAAGCTGAAGTTCCTGACCGACGAGAACGTCGGCTGGGGTCCGGTCGACCTCCCCGAGATCGAGCTCCAGACAACCGCGTACTGGCTGACCGCCGAGGCCGCCCGGGATCGCTGGCGACGGCACGAGCTCGACATCGCCCTGCTCGGCGCCGGACGAGCGATCCAGACCGTGGCGAGCGTCCTGCTGATGGTCGACCCGCGCGACCTCGGTCTCGTCAGCCAGGTCCGCTCGCCGCATTCGGAGCAGCCGACGATCTATCTCTACGAGGCCGTCCCCGGCGGGATCGGGCTGGCCGAACGGTTGTGGGACCGCCATGACGAGCTGGTGTCGGCCGCGGCCGAGCTCATCGCGTCGTGCGGCTGCGATGCCGGCTGTCCGGCCTGTACCGGACCGCGGCTGGAGCCCGACATCGACGCCAAGGCGCTCGCCCTGCGGCTGCTCGGGGAGCTTGGGGCAGCCCGATACGCCACGGCCCTGCCGGCCGCCGGATGACCATCCCGATCGCCGATCCCGGCAGCCTCGGGCGACGGCTCGAGCGCTACCGTTCCGCGGCCCGCACCGGTCCCATCACCGACGCGGCTCGTCAGGTCGAACTCCCACACGGTCCGATCGACCGACACGTCCTCGCGGAACGGCTCGCGCGAACGCTCGGGGGCGAGGTGATCGGCTCGCCGGCCGGCAGCTACGTCCTGTGCGAATCGGAGTCGCGGGCGATCCCGCTCGACCGCGAGCGCCTCGCACGCCTCCCGGCGCAGCCCGCGCCGGGGGTGCCGCTCGTCTGCCTCGACACGGAGACGACGGGGCTAGCGACAGCGGCCGGGACCGTGGCCTTCCTGATCGGTCTCGGCTGGTGGCACGGCGACCGATTCCACCAGGTCCAGCTGCTGCTACCCGACCACGCCGACGAACCGGCGATGCTCACCGCCCTGGCCCGGCATATCCCGGTCGATGGCTGGCTCGTGACCTACAACGGCCGGGGCTTCGACTGGCCGCTGCTGGTGACCCGCTACCGGATGGCGCGTCGCGCGGCCCCGGTCCACGGCGGCCACCTCGACCTGTTGCCCATCGTCCGCCGCCTCTTCCGCCATCGACTCGATGACGCCCGGCTCCGGACGGCGGAAGCTGGCCTGCTGGGCCTCCACCGCCACGGCGATATCGACGGCTCGGAGATCCCGGCCCGCTACCTCGGGTTCCTCCGCGGCGGGCCGGCCGCACCGCTCGCCGAAGTCGCGCGGCATAACGACCAGGATGTCCGGTCGCTCGCTCGCCTCCTGGTCCTGCTCGCGACCGACTACGGCACGACCGAGGCGCGACGCTCCGCACCGGCCGGCGATCTCGGCGGACTCGCCCGCGCGTACGCTCGCGAGGGCCGGCTGGCCGAGGCACTCGAGTGCTACGACGTGGCCTTTTCGGCCGATCCGGGGGCGACGCCACCCATCGCGGGCAGGCCATCGCCGGCCGACGCCCGTCGCGCACCCGGCGCCGTCGGCGAGCTGCCCTGGTGGTCTCCTCACGTCTCGCCCGATTTCGGGGGCCATCATCCACCGGCGATCCAGCCCGGACCGTCGGTCCGCTCGGCGGCCTTCGCCACGCCCTGGACCAGCGAACGGATCGCGATCGAACGTGCCCAGACCCTCCGCCGCATGCGACGCTGGGACGCGGCGGCCGAGGCCTGGGCGAGCCTCGCCGCCGGGCCGGGCAGGAGCGCCATCGTGGCCGCGATCGAACTGGCCAAGCTCCGTGAGCACTGCCTGCGTGACCCTAGCGGGGCCCTTCGCGCGACCGGCGACGGGCTGGCGCTGGTCGAGCGACGCCGGCGACTCGGTCGCCCCGAACCACGGCTCGAGGCGGACCTCCGAGGTCGTGCGCGACGCCTGCGCCGCCGACTCGCGGCGCGGGCCGGACGTCAGGCCGCGCCGCCCACCAGCGGCACGCGCGGGTCGAGCGCCTCGCCCGCCCAGCGGGCTCGGACCTCGTCGAGCTCGGGATCGAACGAGCAGGCCATCGTCCGCCGATCCCCGGTGAGCGCGTTGAGGTAGTAGGCGTCGTCGGCGTCGGTCGCGACGAACGGGTGGTACCCGTCCGTCACCACGACGACGTCGCCATCGCGCACGGCCCACAGCGCGTCGCGCGGCGCGCCAAGCGGACTGCCGGCCGCTCGATAGATGCGCTGGATCGCCCACGCCTCGGGTCGCCGGAAGCGGTAGTGGTAGATCTCCTCGAGGACGGCCTCGTCGGGCATGTCGTCGGTGTCGTGCTTGTGCGGCGGCCAGCTCGACCAGTTTCCCGCCGGGGTCAGGACCTCGACGACCAGAAGTCGGTCGGCCGGGAAGTCGGGGGCGATCACATGGTTGATCTGGCGGGTCGAGCGGCCGGCACCGCGGATCTCGACCTTGATGTCGGATGGACGGATGAGGACCGGATGAAGCCCAGCGGAGACCTCCGGTCGAACCGGCG
>DAIOXD010000188.1:0-4149 GCA_036758145.1 Candidatus Limnocylindrales bacterium | reverse complement strand
CCGGCGAGGGCATCGGCGAGATCGCCTTGCTCCGTGACATCCCGCGAACGGCCACAGTCGTCGCCATGGAACCGACGCGGGTCCTGGCGCTCGACGCGCTCTCCTTCAAGGCTGCGATGGCGGGCCCGGCGGCCTGGGCCGCGGCAGAGGCGACGATGGCCGACCGACTCGGGACGACCGGCCCGCCGACCGGTCCCTGACGGCCCCAGACCGGCCGTCGACGACATTCGGGGCTACCCGACGGGCGTCAGCGGCTGGCGAGACGCAATTCGACCAGGCCGTCGCCCAGGCGACGACGCACCTCGGCCAACAGCTCCGCGTCATACGCGACGCCGCGCCGGAGCGCCATCGGGCCTCCGTCGGGTCCCGGGATGTGGATGATCACCTGCGTCCCGCCCGGCCGGTCGCGCAGGACGGCCCGGAAGGTCTCCATCGCGCTGACGACATGGTCGGCCGGCAGGCTCCCCGCGAACCGGACATGCAGGACGGTCTCCGGGCCCGCCTCGACCGGGGAGTCGGCACTCGCATCGGCGACGATCCTGGCGCGGGCCTCGTCCGGAACGGCGGGCTCGTCGTCCTGGTCCGGGCCGGTCGCGGCGCCCGCGGTCTCCGGGTAGGTCGAGACGGGCTCAGCGGGCGCGATGGGGGGCAGCGTGGCGACCGGCCCCGCATCGGTGACACCCCCGCCGCGACGTGGTGAGACGAACGGGACGCCGGCTTCAGGCCGACCCACGCCGGCCCCAGCCGACCCGCCGACGTCCACTTCGACGGGCTGTCCCGGCCCGACAGGGACCAGGGGCCGAGCGACCGCGGGGAACGCACCTGGCCTTGGAGCGTTGCCGTGTCCGCCGCCGTTCCCTGTGCCGTTCCAGCCGTTGCCGCGCCGGCCTCCCCCACCCCGTTCACCGGCCGCGACCTGGCGGGCGAACGCGTCCTCGCCCCCGGCGGCCGCCTCGTCCCACTCGACCGCGAGGTCGGCCAGCAGGGACACCTGCTCGCTCTTGTGGTCGACCCGGCCGGCCACCAGCAGGATCTCGCCGTCGCGCCATGTGCCCATCGTCTGCTCATAGAGACGCGGGAAGACGACGACCTCGATCGTGCCCTGGAGGTCCTCCATCGTGACGATCGCCATCGAGGCCTTGGCCTTCGTGATGACCGTCCGGACGCCCGTGACGATGCCGCCGACGACGACTCGCTGCCCGTCGAGCGACTCGTCGCGCAGGTCGCTCGAGTAGGCGGTCACGAACTTGCCGACCCGTTCCGCGACCTCGCCCATCGGATGCTCCGAGAGATAGAGCCCGAGCAGTTCCTTCTCCCAGCGCAGGCGTTCGCGGACCGGCGCCTCAGACGCCGTCGGGAGCGGTCGCTCGAATGCGGCAGCGTCGGCCGCCCCGAGGTCGAACAACGAGGTCTGCCCGGAGATCCGGTCGCGCTGCGTGGCCTGGCCCGCGGCGACCGCATCGTCGAGCCCCAGGAGGATCTGCGCCGGATGCCCGAACGAGCTGAGGGCGCCGACCTTGGCCAGCGCCTCGAGCACCTTTCGGTTCGCGAGACGCAGGTCGATACGTGTGCAGAAGTCGGTCAGCGAACGGAACGTGCCACCCTCGTCGCGGGCGGCGATGATCGATTCGATGGCGCCCTGGCCGACATTCTTGACGGCGAGCAGCCCGAATCGGATCGCGTCGCCCTCGACCGTGAATTCCAGGTGGCTGCGGTGGACGTCCGGCGGCAGGACCTCGATCCCCATCCGTCGGCATTCGGCGACGGCGGCGGCGACCTTCTCCTCGTTCGAGCGGAAGGCGGTCAGGACCGCGGTCATGTAGTCGACCGTGTGGTTCGCCTTCATGTAGGCGGTCTGGTAGGCGATCAGCCCGTAACAGGTGGCGTGGGCCTTGTTGAAGCCATAGCGCTCGAACGGCTCGAACGCCTTGAAGACGGCGTCGATGACGTTCGCGGCGACGCCGCGCTCGGCCGCCTGGGTGACGAATTTCTCCTTCTGGGCGCGCAGGACCGCCGACTTCTTCTTGCGGATCGCGTAGCCCAGGGTGTCCGCCTCGGGACCGGTGAAGCCGCCCAGGGCGATCGCCGCCGACATGATGTCCTCCTGGTAGACGAAGATCCCGTAGGTCTTCTCCAGGTACGGCTCGAGCAGCGGGTGGAGATAGGTCACTGGCTCCTGGCCGTGCTTGCGCCGGATGTACGCAGGGATGTTGTCCATCGGGCCGGGGCGATAGAGGGCGACCATCGCGGCGAGGTCGTAGACCGACGACGGGCGCAGGTCGCGCACGTAGCGCCGCATCCCCGCCGACTCCAGCTGGAAGACGCCGGTCGTCTCGCCCGATGCCAGCAGCTCGAAGGTCGTCGTGTCGTCAAGCGGGATGGCGTCGAGGTCGATCTCGATGCCGCGGTTCTCGCGGACGAGGTCGACCGCCTGGCGCAGGATGGTCAGGTTCGAGAGCCCGAGGAAGTCGAACTTGAGGAGGCCCAGCGCCTCGATGGCGTGCATCTCGTACTGGCTCATCAGCCCGTCCGAGTTGGTCGCCTTCTGGAGCGGCATCAACTCTGTGAGCGGCTCGCGACTGATGACGACGCCGGCCGCATGGGTCGAGGCGTTTCGCGCGACACCTTCGAGGTGGCGCGCGAAGTCGGTGATCCGCTTGACCGCCGGGTCGCCCTCGACCATCCCACGGAGCTCCGGAGAGATTGCGATGGCCTCGTCGAGCTTGATCCCGAGCTGGTTGGGGACGGCCTTGGCGATGCGGTCCACTTCGCCGTACGAGTGGCCAAGGACGCGGCCCACGTCGCGGATCGCCGCCCGGGCCAGCATCGTGCCGAAGGTGATGATCTGGGCGACGTGGTCCTGGCCGTACTTGCGCCCGACGTAGGCGATGACCTCCTCGCGCCGGCCGTCCTCGAAGTCGACGTCGATGTCCGGCATCGTCACTCGGTCGGGGTTGAGGAAGCGCTCGAACGGGAGCTGGTAGAGGATCGGGTCGACCGGGGTGATGCCCAGCGTGTAGGTCACGATCGAGCCCGGTGCGCTTCCCCGGCAGGTGGTCTGGATCCCCTGTTCGCGGGCGAACGCGATGAAGTCGGCGACGATCAGGAAATAGCCGGCATAGCCCATCGAGAGGATGACCCCGAGCTCGTAGTCGAGCCGCGTCTGGAGCTCCGGCGTGACCGTCCCGTAGCGGCGCTCGAGGCCACGTTGGCACTCGGCACGGAGCCAGCTCTCGACAGTGTGGCCGTCGGGGACCGGGAAATGCGGGATCCGGAGATGCCCCAGCGGGAGGGCGATGTCGGTCATCTCGGCGATCCGCCGGGTGTTCGCGATCGCCTCGGGATGATCGGGGAAGAGGGCGGCCATCTGGGCCGCGGACTTCACGTAGAACTCGTGGGTGTCGAACCGCATCCGGTTGGGCGTGTCGAGATTGTTTCCGGTCCCCACGCAGAGGAGGACGTCGTGCGCCTCGGACTGGTCCTCGCGGACGTAGTGGAGGTCGTTGGTCACGACCAGCGGCAACCCGACCTCTGGCGCGAGCCGGATGAGCTGCTCGTTGAGCCGTCGCTGCTCGGGCATCCCGTGGTCCTGGAGCTCGAGGTAGAAATGATCCTTGCCGAGGATGTCGCCGTACTCGCCCGCCAGACTGCGGGCGAGCTCCAGGTCCTCGACCTCGAGTGCTCTGGCGATCTCGCCCGACAGGCAGGCTGACAGTCCGATCAGCCCCTCGCTGTAGCGGGCGAGGTGCTCGCGATCGATCCGCGGCTTGTAGTAGTAGCCGTCGATGTGGGCATCGGTCACGAGGCGGCAGAGGTTTCGGTAGCCGACGACGTCCTGGGCGAGCAGGATCAGGTGGAACGGCTGCGCGTCGGCCTTGCCTTCCTTGTCGGTCATCGACCGGCGGGCGACATAGGTCTCGACGCCGATGATCGGCTTGATCCCCTTGGTCTTCGCGGCCTGGTAGAAGGCGACCGCGCCGTACAGCGCGCCGTGGTCGGTGATCGCCATCGAATCCATGCCCAGTTGGGCGGCCGTGTCGACCAGCTCGGTGATCCGGCCGAGGCCATCGAGCAGGCTGAACTCTGAGTGGACGTGGAGGTGCGTGAAATCTCGAGGGCTGATGGTCGTCACGGGAGATCAATGGTAGC
>DAIOXD010000187.1:0-4165 GCA_036758145.1 Candidatus Limnocylindrales bacterium | reverse complement strand
CGAGCCGCAGCTCCGCTCGACACAGCGAGTCGGGGTCGTCCGCGACGCGCGGCCCAAGATCGATCAGGGCCCCGCTGGCCTCCGATAGCGCGAAGACCGAGGTTGCCGAACCGCTCCCGCCCCAGCGCCAGCGGGCACGCAACCCGCCCGGGTAGGCGATCGTCGCGTTGCGCGGTTCGGGTGTCGCGCGAGGCGGGGCCGTCGGGTCAGGCGCCGGCATTCTGGCGCGTGCTTGCGGCTCGCGGAACGGTCGCCTCGAGGTCGGAGGCGGGCCGCGCCTCGGCGATCGGGGCGACCGTGGCGTTCGACAGGATCCGCAGGGTCGCGGGCGGCACCGGGAAGACGGCGGTCGCGAGTCCGGCGGCCGCCCACACGACGGGATACAGCCCGAGGTCGGGATCCATGATCACCCGGACCGAGCGCTCGTGGCCGATGGGTGGGATCCCCCCGATCGCGAACCCTGTCAAGTCATGCGCCTCGCGAGCCGACGCTCGACGGACATCGGCCGCCCCGGTCACGGCTGCGAGGCGGGCGAGGTCGACCCGGTTGTGACCGGCGACCAGGCAGAGCAGCGGTTCCGGCCCGTCCGAGCCCGGGACGACGAAGACGAGCGATTTGACGATCTGTCCGAGTTCGGCGCCGACGGCCGCGGCCGCTTCGGCTGCGGTGTGGGTCGACTCGTCGAAGACGGTCACCTCGAGCGTCACGCCCTTGCGGACCGCGGCGTCGAGGACGCGCTGGATCGAGGGATGGATGGGGGCGTCGGGCACGTCCCGAGTCTAGCATCGGCCCCGGCGCCCGGGCCTCGGGTAGCATCGCCGGGTGGACGCCCTCATCCTGGCCGACGGCGATGCCCCGACCCGGGCTCGACTCGACCTCGCCTGGCCCGGCTGGGACGCGAACGTCGGCCTCGTCGTCGCAGCCGATGGCGGCGCCCGCCATGCCGCCGCGCTGGGCATCGCGATCGACCTGTGGGTGGGCGATGGCGACTCGATCGGCGAGGACGACCTGGCGGCGCTCGCGGCGAACGGCGTCCGCATCGAACGGGCGCCGCTCGACAAGGATGAATCGGACACCGAACTGGCGATCGCCGCGGGACTCCGGCTCGGCGCCGACGGCGTCGTCATCGTCGGGGCGCTCGGTGGGCCGCGGGTCGATCACGCGCTGGTCAACGTCGGGCTGCTGGCGATGCCGGGCCTGATCGGTCGATCGGCGACGATCGTCGATGAGCGGGCCCGCATCGGGCTCATCCGGGCGCCCGGCCCGCACGGCGGCGCGGTCGAGCGCCGGCTCCCCGGTCGGCCGGGCGACCTCATCTCACTCCTGCCGTTCGGCGAGGCGGTCGAGGGCGTGACCACCGACGGCCTGGTCTACCCGCTCGACGACGAACCGCTCTGGTCGGGGCAGGCCCGAGGGCTCTCCAACGTGCGAGCGTCGAGCGAGGCGCGGGTGGCCGTCCGCCGCGGTCTCCTGCTCGTCGTGGAGTCCCCTGCTACGCTCTGAACCATGAGCATGCCAGCCGTCGGCGACGTCGCCCCGGAGGTCGCCCTCCCCGATGAGACGGGGACGATCCATCATCTCTCCGAACAGCGTGGTCGCTGGACGATCCTGTACTTCTACCCCGCGGACGACACGCCCGGCTGCACCGTCGAGGCGAGCGAGTTCCGCGATCGCAACGACACCATCCACGAGCGCGGCGCCGACGTGTGGGGCGTGAGCCCGCAGGGCGCGGCCAGCAAGCGCGCCTTCCGTGAGAAGTTCGAACTGCCCTTCACGCTCCTCGCCGATGTGGGTCATCCGCTTGCCGACGCCTACGGCGCGTGGGGCGAGAAGGAGAACTACGGCAAGAAGTCGATGGGCATCACCCGCTCGACGTTCCTCATCGATCCCGATGGTCGCATCGCGCGGGTCTGGCCGAAGGTCAAGGCGAAGGGTCACGCCGAGGAGGTCCTCGCGGCGCTCGACGAGCTCCAGGCGGCGCGCGCTTCGTGACCGGCGGCGCGCCCGACGGCGCCGGCGGCACGCCCCACTGCGCCGGCCGAGACCGATGACCGATCCGGCGACCCGTGCTGACCACACCTGGCGCCCGGCCCGGTTCATGGTCATCGCCGCCCACCCCGACGATGCGGAGTTCGGCCCGTCCGGGACCGCGGCGCGCTGGATCGACGCCGGCTCCGAGGCCTGGCTCGTCTGCTGCACCAGCGGCGATCAGGGCGGCGAGGACCCCGATGCCGATCCGCTCCTCCTGGCCGCGCTCCGCGAGACGGAGCAGCGGGCGGCCGCCGCCATCACGGGCTATGCCGGGGTGACCTTCCTGCACGCGCCCGACGGCGCGCTGGCCAACGACCTCGCGCTTCGCGAGCAGCTCGTTCGCGAGATCCGGACCTTCCGGCCCGATGCCGTCCTCGCCACGGACCCCGAGACGATCTTCTATCGAGGCCGCGGGATCAACCACACCGACCATCGCGCGGCCGGCCTCGCCGCAGTCGATGCGGTCTATCCAGCGGCGCGCAATCCGATGGCCTTCCCATGGCTGGCCCGATCCGGGCTGGCCGCCCACAAGGTCCGCCGGCTCTACCTGTTCTGGTCGGACAAGAGCGACACGTGGGTCGATATCTCAGCGACGATCGACCGGAAGATCGATGCCCTAGGGGCGCACGCGAGCCAGATCCACGACGTGGATGGGCTCGCCGCGCGGATCCGGTCGTGGGCGGCCGAAGAAGGCGAGGGGATCGGGGCCACGGCGGCGGAGGGTCTCCGACTGGTCGTCATCGACGACGACGAGGACGAGGGACCCGGCTGAGGTCCGGTCCGGTCAGGTCTCGTCGAGGAGGAGCGGGCGGACCCGGCCCCAGTCGTTCCAGATCTCGGCCAGCCCGTCCGCGCGACGACCGAGCATCGCCACCATCTCGGCCAGGGTGAGGTTGCCCGCGATCCCGGCCAGGTATTCGTCCGCCGAGACCGTCACGTCGCGCAAGAGCTCGTCCATGGCCTCCTCGTTCGGGCCGTGTCGGACGCGCATCGGGTCCAGTCCGGCGTACCCGAGCGCGAGCGAGAGGTCGCGCTGGGAAGGATGTCGGTCGTCCGTCCAGCCACCCAGACCATCGAACCGGTAGCCGAGCGAGGCGAGCGCCTGGACGATGTCCCGATCCTGCGTTCGGGTGAAGGCGCCCCAGAGGGGATGGTCCTGGGGGAATTCGAGCGCGGCCGCTTCGATGGCGTCCGCGACGATCGCCTCCACCAGCCCGGTGAGCAGGAGCTGCCATCGCCGGCGCGCATCCGGATCGTCGCCCGCGATCGCGCCGACCAGTGTCGTCATGGCCGCGCGGTCGCCGCGCAGCAGGCGGAAGATCCGTGGTTCTCCGCCGGCCTCGAGCGCCAGCCCGAGCCGCTCGTCATCGTCGAGTCGGGGTTCGGCGGCCGATGACGGCGTGACGAGGAAGCTCGACGAATCCGAGGTGGTCCGCTCCTCGCACTCGGCCACGGCGACACGCGCCGCAAGACAGGCGGCATCCGCATTCTCGGCGCCGATCCGGGCGGCGTCGGCCTCCAGCCCGAGGCGTTCGAGCCTGGCACCGATCTCGGCGGCGGCCGCGTGCTCGGCGGCCGCGGTACCGGTCGCCTCTCGAGCCTCCGTGTTGATGCGATTGATCTCGTTCAGCCAGTCGCGCGCCGCCGCCTCGTGCTGTTCGGGCGTGGCCGCCGCCCCGACGGCCGCACGGAACCCTCCCTGGGCCGCTTCCTTCGCGTCATGGACGGCGCGCGGATCGGCGCGCCAGGCGGCGGTGACGGCGGCGGCCTCGTGGGCGTCGTAGGTCCGTTGCGCGGCGCGCGAGGTGTCCGCAGCGATATCCGCGAGGGCGCGGGCCCGGGTCGCCAGCTCGCAGCGCTCGTCGGAGATGCGCCGCTCCTCGGCACAACGTTCCGTGGCGACCGGGGTCGACGCCGTGCTCGAGCGGCCCGAGCTCGAGGCGGCCGCGGCCGAAGGGCGGTCCATCAGCGCCGTCGCGGTCGGGGTCCGGATCGGCTCCCGAGCGGCATCGGTCACGGCGGCCTGGAACGCGCCAAGGACCGGATCCACTCCGGACGAGATCGGGATACCGACCATCCGGCCATCGGGGCCAGAGGACCCGACCTTCGGCGAGTCGGTCAGCGGCATCGTCGG
>DAIOXD010000186.1:0-4171 GCA_036758145.1 Candidatus Limnocylindrales bacterium | reverse complement strand
TCCTCGACCGACCGGACCAGCTCGGGGAAGTACGGGTTCTCGATGTCGGTGACGATCAGCCCGAGCGTCTCGGTCGAGCGCCGCTTGAGCGAGCGCGCGACGCCCGACGGCCGGTAGTCGAGATCCCGCGCCGCGGCCAGGATCCGCTCGCGGGTCTCGGGCCGCGCGTGACCGAGGCCCGCCAACACGCGGCTGACCGTGGCGGTCGAGACGTGCGCCCGCCGGGCGACGTCGACGATCGTCGTGGCCATCGCAGACCGCTCAGAAGTGCCGGTTCTCGCCGAACGCCTCGAACTCGGAGATCGTCTCGGTCCCGATGGGGACGGTCGGAACGGCCTCGCCCTTGGCCTCGCGTCGGGCCAGCATCTCGAGGTCGGCCTGGAGCTCCTCGAGCTCCGATCCGCCGCCCATCAACCGATGCAGCTCGTTCGCGTTGAGCTCGCCACGCTTGTAGGTCCCGCCCGACCGGCCGCGAGTGAGGATCGTGAACGAATCGCCGATGGGCAGCGCGTGCTGGACGTTGTGGGTGATGAAGATGACGCCGAGGCCCCGGTTGCGCGCCGAGATGGCGTGCCGGAGGACGATCGCGGACTCCTTCACGCCGAGCGCGGAGGTCGGTTCGTCGAGGATCAGGACGCGGGCCCCGAAGTACTCCGCCCGCGCGATAGCCAGCGTCTGTCGTTCGCCGCCCGAGAGCGTCCCGACGAGCTGGTCGGTGTCGCGCACGTCGATGCCGATGTTGTGCATCTCGTCCCGGGCGACCTGTGCCGCCTTGTCGCTGTCGAACCACTTGAACGGCCCGACCCCCTTGGTCGGCTCGTTGCCCAGGAAGAAGTTGCGACTGATGCTCATGAGGGGCATCACCGACAGGTCCTGGTAGACCGTCGCGATCCCGGCGTCGAGCGCGTCGCGTGGCGCGTTGAAGCGGACGGGCGAGCCGTCGACGGCGAGCGTGCCATCGTCGGGGGCATGGACGCCCGACAGCGTCTTGATGAGGGTCGACTTGCCGGCGCCGTTGTCGCCCAGGAGGCAGTTGATCTCGCCGGCGCGGACCTCGAGCGAGACGCCCTCGAGGGCGACCACCGCGCCGAAGTACTTCGAGATATTGCGCGCCTCGAGCAGCGGCGGCCGATCGCCACCCGTCTGGGGGGCGGTCGCGGCTGAGGCGGGGAGGGGAGTGGACATCGTCATCGTGGACTCCTACCGCTCAGCGCAGGCCGGCGAAGCGACGCCGGATCCAGTTGTTCAGGACGACCGCGGAGAGGAGCAGCGCGCCGGTCGCGATCTTGTTCCAGTCCGCGTTGATCGAGGCGTAGACGATCCCGATCTGGGCCATGCCCAGGGCGAGCGCGCCGAGCGCCGTGCCGGCCACCGAACCGTAGCCGCCGGTCAGCAGACACCCGCCGATGACGGCCGTCGTGATCGCCGTCAGCTCGAGGCCGCCGCCGCGGAGGATGTCGGCCGACGAGAAGCGCATGCTCTGGATCGCGGCCAGGATGGCGGCCGAGAAGGCGGTCGTGGCGAACAGCGCGATCTTGACGCGCGCCACGGGGACGCCCAGGTTGCGCGCCGCGACGGGCGATCCGCCGACGCCGGCGATCCAGTTGCCGAAGCGTCGCCGGCCGAGGACATACGCACCGACGGCGGCGATGACCGCCCACCAGATCAGCGAGGCCTGGAAGTCCGTGGTCTGGTCGCCGAACTTGAATGACAGCTTCCAGGTGAACAGGCCCGCCAGGGGGTCCGCCGCGATCCGGGCGGGGTCGATCGGGATGTAGGTGATGTTGGTGACCAGCGAGGTCAGGACCGACGACAACCCGGCGATGATGAACAACGTCGCCAGGGTGACGATGAAGGACGGCAGGCCCGTCCGGACGACGATGATCCCGTTGATCGCCCCGAGGCACGTGGTCAGGACCATCGCGATGACGATCGACAGCCAGATCGGGAGGCCGTAGATCGTGGCGCAGATGCCGATGATGATCCCGGCGAAGCCGACCATCGAGCCGACCGACAGGTCGAACTCGCCCGCGATCATCAGCAGGGCGACGGCCGTGCCGATGATGCCGACCTGGGCCGCGACGTCGAGATAGCCGAGGGTGCCCGGGATCGACAGGAACGCGGTGTTGCCCCGGGCGGTCGAGAGGATCGCGAAGACGACCCACACGAAGACCACGATGACCAGCGCGCCCGCGGCCGGTTTCGCCAGCAGCCGCTGGCCGAGCGAGATCCGTCGCAAACGTTCGTGTTGGGGCGCCGGGGTTGGTTCCGCGGTGGTCGTCGCCATCGAAGCCTCCGGAGGATTTCGGGGAGGGGCCGGCCCGAGGACCGACCCCTCCAGTCGCGTCGCAGATCGATGCTCGAAGCGCTAGGTCAGCGCAGGCCCTTCGCCGCGAGGGCGATGACGTCGGCTGCGTTGTCCTTGGTGACGAAGCCCGGGCCGGTCATGATCAGGCCCGTGCCGTCGCCGGTCGGAAGGTTCCGGGTCTGCGCGTAGTTCGTCAGGATGACGATCGGCAGGTAGCCCTGGAGGAACTGCTGCTGGTCGATGGCGAAGTCCATCTTCCCGTCCTTGATCGCCGTCAGCACGTCGGCGCTGAGGTCGAAGGTGGCGAGATGGATCGGCTTGCCGGCCGCGGTGACCGCGGCGAGCGCCGGTGCGGCGACGGACGGACCGAGGGTCAGGATGCCGTCGATGGTCGGGTCGGACTGGAGGGCGGCGGAGATGGTCGCCTGCATGCCGGCCGGGTCGGCGATCTTCCCGGTGAGGACCTTGCCCGTGCTCGGGTCGGCGAGGCCCATGCCCGTGAAGAAGCCGTTGCAGCGCAGGGTCAGGGCCTGGTTGCCGACTTCCTGGTTGAAGCAGACGGCGTTCTTGACGCCGGCGTCCTTGAACCGCTGTCCGGCGCCGAGGCCGGCCTGGAACTCGGTCTGCCCGACGTGGGCGAGGATGCCGAGCTTCTTGAAGACGTCCGAACCGGAGTTCATCGAGACGACCGGGATCCCGGCAGCGACGGCCTTCGCGATCGATGGGCTGAGCGCGTCAGGGTTCGGGATCGAGACGACGAGGCCGGTCGGCTTCTTGGCGACGGCCGCATCGATGAGGGCGGACATGCCCGGCATGTCGCTCTCGGCGCCCGGAGCGCTGTAGTTGACGGTCACGCCCATGTCGGCCGCACCGGCCTTGACGCCGTTGCGGACGACGCCCCAGAAGCCGTCGACGGCCTGGCCGTGGGTGACGACCTCGATCTTGATGTCGGCGCGCTTGATGAGGGCGCCGTCTGGGTCCTTGCCACCGCCGGCGGCCGCGCCGCTTCCGGAACTGGTCGCGCCGTTGCAGGCCGCGAGCAAGAGGACCGCACCCAACAGCAGGGCGGCGGATCTTCGAAGGTTCATCCCGTGTGTCTCCTCACTTGTCGATCGCGCGGAAGCGCGTCCGTCGAGAGCCACGGACCATCCGCGACCGCTCGTCATGATCATTCCCCCGATCCCTCACCGGTCGAGCGTCGGGATCCCGTCTCCCGTCTCTCGACCGTGCCACCTCCTTTCACGCCGGCCGGTGGGGCCGGTCCGTCAGCTGGGGATCTCCTCGAGTCGCACCGGACGGTGCTCGTGGAGTGACCGAGTCGCCGCCTCGGCGATGCGCAAGGCGGCCACGCCATCCTGGGCTGCGCACGGGCTCGGGACTTCCCCGCGTGCGACCCGGATGAATTCGGAGAATTCGGCGCGATAGGCCGGCTCGAAACGATCGAGGAAGTCGGGCCACGCCGGACCGGCCGGCGGCGGGACCCCGGGTTCGACCGAGCGGATCGGCGTCCGTGGGCCGAGGCCGACGGCGATGCTGTCCTTCGATCCGAAGAGCTCGGCCCGGATGTCGTAACCGAGCGGGTCGTGGCGGGCCACGGTCATCACCGTGAACGGCCCGTCCGCGAGGCGCAGGGTGACCACGGCCGTGTCGATATCGCCGTACTTGGCGAACACCGGGAAACCCCGGACGCCGCCGTCGGCATAGACCTCCTCCACCTCTCGACCGGTCATCCAGCGCAGGATATCGAAGTCGTGGATGGAAAAATCACGAAACAGGCCGCCGGACTGGGGGATGTACGACTCATGCGGCGGTGCGGGGTCGTGCCCGGCGAGGCGGACGGCATACAGCGTCCCGAGTTCGCCC
>DAIOXD010000185.1:0-4199 GCA_036758145.1 Candidatus Limnocylindrales bacterium | reverse complement strand
GTCGACTACGAGCTCGGTGGCGCGGCGCAGGGCCACGACCACCCGTTCGAGGAGGCGTACGTCTTCCTCGCCGGCGAGATCGAGGGCGAGATCGACGGCCAGCACTACACGTTCCGGCCGGGCGACGTGGCCTTCGCCGGCGTGGGGTCCGTCCACGGTTTCTACAACGTCGGCTCCGAACGCGTCCGCTGGATCGAGACGCAGGCGCCGCAACCCCCGGCACGGCACGCCTATCGGTGGGCCGACCAGTGGCGCCGATTCGAGGAGGGCTGATATGTCGGATGACGGGTGCATCGTGGTGGTCGGAGGGACCGAGGGGATCGGCAAGGAGTTGGCGCGTCACTACGCCGGCACAGGGCGCGAGACCGTCCTGTCTGGCCGCGCTGCTCCCCGGGCCGAGGCGGTCGCGGCGGAGATCGGCGGCACGGCGCGCGGGATCGCCCTCGACCTTGCCAAGCCCAAGACGATCCGCGATGCCCTGGCCTCCGTCGGCCCGGTCCGCTATCTCGCCATCGTCGCGATCCAGCGCGACGACAACACGATCCGCGAGTTCGACATCGACCGGGCGCTGGAGCTGGTGACGCTCAAGCTCGTCGGTTTCGCGGAGGTCGTCCACGTGCTCCTCGACCGGTTGTCGCCCGACAGCTCGATCGTCCTGTTCGGCGGCCAGGCCAAGGACCGCCCATACCCGGGTTCGACGACTGTCTCGACGGTGAACGGCGGGATCGCCGGTCTCGCACGGACTCTTGCCTGGGAGTTGGCGCCGATCCGGGTCAATGCCATCCACCCGGGGATCACGGGCGACAGCCCCTTCTGGCACGGCAAGCCGCCCGCGGTCCTCGAGGGTCACTTGTCGAAGACGATCACCAAGAAGCTGGCGACCATGGACGATATCGTCGACGGGACGCGATTCCTGCTCGAGAACCCATCGGTCGACGGCATCGATCTCGTGGTCGACAACGGCAGGCTGATGTTCTGACAATGACGGCATGAGCGATCCAGCGCAGGCGACCGAGACAGGCGCCCGTCCCGACTATCCGCAGTTGGGGGAGCGGCTTCGTGCCGCCCGGACCGCACGGCGGCTAAGCCTCCGTGAGCTGGCTGGCCGACTCGGCGTCTCGCCCAGCCTCATCTCCCAGATCGAGACCGGCCGCTCGAACCCCTCGGTGAGCACGCTGTACGCGATCGCGGCCGAGCTCGACGTCTCCATCGACGAGATGCTATTCAGCGACCGGCGATCGCCCGAACCGGCGCAACCGGCCGGGGTCGAGGTCGGCGAGACAGGGCCGCGGATCACGACCTCGGCGCCGCCGGTGCAGCGGGCCGGGAGCCGCCACTCGATCAGGCTCGCCTCGGGGGTCAACTGGGATCGGTTGACCACGATGTCCGAGCCCGGGATCGAGTTCCTGCACGTCACCTACGAGGTCGGTGGCGCGTCGAGCCCACCCGACGCGTTCCAGCGGCATCCGGGCCATGAGTGGGGCTACGTCCTGAGCGGCCGGCTCCAGGTCCGCATCGGCTTCGAGGAATACATTCTCGAACCTGGCGATGCGATATCCATCAATTCATCGATCCCGCATCGGCTGGCGACGATCGGCGACGAGCCGGTCGAAGCGATCTGGTTCGTCCTCGGGCGCGCCCAATTCAACGCGCAGACGCTGATCGACGAACATCGGCCCGGCCCCGCCTGACCGGCGGCGCCTTGGATCCCATCGAACCGGTACCGGCCGGGAGCCCCCGATCGATCGTCGCACCGCTCGTCGCGCTGGTGGCGATCGCGCTCGTCTTCCGACCGCAGGTCATCGCCATCGGCCCGCTCCTGCCCGACATCCAGGCCGGACTCGGCATGTCGCATGGGCTGGCGGGCGCCCTCAGCGCCATCCCGGTTCTGTGTATGGGGATCTTCGCGCCGCTCGGACCGCGGTTCGCCCGACGGCTCGGTGCGAGGCGGGCGCTGGCCGTCTGCGCCGCTTTGGTCATCGTCTTCGGCCTGGTCCGCCTCGCGGTCCCGGGTTCGATCCTCGTCCTGCTCGTGACCTTCGGGATCGGACTCGGGATGGGCCTCGCCGGTCCGATCTTCCCGCTCGTCGTTCGGACCCGGCTGCCGACCCGACCTGCCCTGGGCACGGGCGCCTACGCGAGCGGCCTGGTCCTCGGCGGGACGTTCGCCGCTGCGCTCGCGATCCCGCTGGCGGGTGACGGCGGCGACTGGCGGTTCGCGCTGGGGGCGATCACCGTGGCCGGTCTCGGATCGCTGACCGTCTGGCTCGTGTTGGCCCCGGGCGACGCGGTCGTCGACACAACCGTCATGCCGACCCGGATCCCGTGGCGGAGCCCGATCGGCTGGGTCCTGGGGGCACTGTTCGGCCTGCAATCCACCCTGTACTACGGCGTCGTCGCGTGGCTGGCCGCGGTCTACATCGATCACGGCTGGTCGGCGCCGGATGCGGCCCAGTTGGTCGCCGTGTTCAGCGCCGTCACCCTCGCGGGCACGATCCTGACCCCGTTCGGAGCCGATCGGATCGGAACACGGCGCGGCCAGCTCGTCGCCTCGTCCGCCGCCGTCCTCGTCGGGATGCTCGGGATCGTCCTGGCCCCGGATCCGGCGATCGTATGGGCCGTGCTCCTGGGCGCCGGGATGGGCGCGATCTTCCCGATCGTGCTCACCCTCCCGGTCGACGTCGGCGGCCTTCCGGCCGAGGTGGCCGCGACGGCGGCCGTCATGCTGCTCGTCGGCTACCTGTCGTCCGCGGCCGGTCCGCTCTTGTTCGGGGTCGCCCGGGACGTCACCGGCGACTTCGCGGTCAGCCTCTGGCTCCTGGTCGCTGCGGCGGCCGTCCTGCTGGCTCTGTGCGCACTGATGACGCCCGATCGGCTGCGGCGGATCGGCGCGCGGACCGCCGGACGCACCACAGGCCGATCGGCCTAGCCCGCCTGGCGAAGATTCCCGGAGATCCGGGCCGCGGTCGCCACGACCTCGTCGGCGAGCGCCCGTTCCTCCCGAGGCGTCGGGAACCGGTACGACGGCCCATGGAGATGGACCGCTGCGATCACCTCGCCTGACGCGTCCGCGACCGGTGCGGCGACCGACGAGATCCCCTCGTCGAACTCCTCGAGCGCCCACGTGTAGCCGTCGCGGCGGATGGCGCGCATCCGTTCGAGCAGCGCCTCGGCGGTCACCAACGTCCGGGCGGTGAACGCCTCCATCGGCCGTCCCAGGTAGCGCTGGACGAACGTCGACGGTGCGTACGCGAGCAGGACCTGGCCGGACGAGACGGCGTGTAACGGGATCCGCGAGCCGGTCCAATCGCGGACCGAGACCGGGTTCGGGCTGCTCACCTGCTCGATGTAGTGGACCATGCCACCGTCGGGGACGCTCAGGCCGGCCGCCTCGCCGACCGAGTCGGCCAGCTCCTCGAGCGACGGCCGAGCGAGGGCCGCCAGGGTGCGCATCGGCCGGATGCGCGCCGCGAGCGTGACCAGCCGCGGTCCGAGTCGGTAGCGCGTGTCGCCGGGGACCTGCTCGACGACCCCTTCGCGGGCGAGCGACGCGAGCATGCGGGCCGCCGTGGACTTGGGGAGGTCGGCGCGGTCGGCCACTTCCGTCACGCCGATCGGACCGTCGGCGAGGGCGCCAAGGACGGCGAAGGCCCGCTCGATGGACTGGACTCTGGACATCGGTACCTTTGTGGTCTAGATTCTCGATCCGAGGAGTTCCATCATACGGCACGGTTCCACCATGTGGAACCCACCGAAACGACCAGGAGAGCAACCGATGGCGCAGGACGAGTACGCGGAGATCGACCTCGCGGCGCTTTCCGACGACGAGCTCACCGAGCAGATGCACAACGACCTCTACGACGGCATGGCCGCCGAGATCGTCGAGGGGACCAACATCCTGCTCGGGCGCGGCTGGGCGCCGACGAAGGTCCTCGACGACGCGCTCGTCGCCGGGATGAAGATCGTCGGAATCGACTTCCGTGACGGCATCCTGTTCGTGCCGGAGGTCCTCCTGGCCGCCAACGCGATGAAGGCCGGGATGGGGATCCTCCGCCCGCTGCTCGCCGAGACGGGCGCCGAGCCGGTCGGCAAGGTCGTCATCGGGACGGTCAAGGGCGACATCCACGACATCGGCAAGAACCTTGTCGGGATGATGCTCGAGGGCGCCGGCTTCGAGGTGTTCGACCTCGGCATCAACA
>DAIOXD010000184.1:926-4217 GCA_036758145.1 Candidatus Limnocylindrales bacterium | reverse complement strand
AGGGCGCCGGCGCAGATGCCGAGCACGAACATGATCCTTGGATCGTCGAGCGATCCCTTGCGTCGGACGAGCAGCCCGTACGCCCCTGCCCACAAGCATGACCACAGCGCCACCGCGATCAGCAACGCGGCGACCGGCAAGATGACCGATGCCCAGCCGTGGGCCCCCTGGGCACCCGCCAGGCGTACCACCAGGAACGCACGGAGCGAATCCAGGCCCACGACCAGGCCGCCAGTGCTGCCACGGAAGAGCAGGACGACCGCCAGGCCCAGCGCCACGACGGCCAGAACGAGTCCGACCACGGCGCTCCGGTGCAGCTGTCGACGACGGAACGCCACACCGGCGACGACGAAGACAAGTCCGACGATGAGCAGCGGCAGGAGACTGGCCTTCGCGCCCGCGAGGCCAAAGGCCAGGAGCCCGATCAGGAGCCATCCTCGATGCGGAACCCGGCGCTCCGGCTCGACCAGATCCAGGAAGACGACGATCGCGGCGGCGAACAAGGCCAGACCGAACAGGTTGGTCGGACTGATCCACGTCGCACCAAGCGTCTGGGTGTCGAAGACGGGAGTGCCGGCCCAACGGTAGGGTCCGGCAACCGTACCGAACAGAGCCACGGCGACGGCGACCGGCCCGCTCCACCAACCACCGGTCAGCCGTCGGGCGGCGGTCGCCGTCAGGACGACGAATGCCACGAACATCGGCAGCCCGGAGAGCCGGTAGAGCAAGGTGACGGGTTCGATGCCGGTCGCCCAGCTGGTGGCGGCGGTTTCCGCGTAGAAGAACCAGTGGTAGGCGAGTGGTAGGCCGGTCACATACGGGATCGACGGGGGTACGTGATTGCGAAGTTCGCCGATCAGTGCCAAGTGGTACGGCATGTCCACGTACGGCGTGTCCGCGCCGGTCAGGTGGTGCTGCGTGAAGAACGTCCCAGCCGAGAAGATGAGCAGATATCCCAGCATCGCCGCGAGTGACCAGGACCACCAGGTCGGCGCTCGCGTGCCGTCGCTGCGCCAGCACCAGCGCAATCGTGGCATGGCGGCAAACGCGACCAGGGTCAGGACCGGCCAGAGCAGGACCAGCAGCGGCGCCCCGGCCGCGCGGGCCACCACATACGTCGCGATCTCGAGGCAGTAGCCCGCGGCCAGGCCGAGGGTCAGGTCCTCCGAGACATGCGTCGCCCGACCGCGAAGCCACCTGACCCAGAGCATCCCGGGCAGGGCGATGCCGAACATGGCATAGGCACCGAAGATGGCGCCCTGCAGGATCGGCGTTCCGTACGCGCTGACAACGACCCACGCGGCCAGCGCGAGGATCGCGGCCGGCAGCCAGCCCGACGATGCGGAGATGCGCGACGGCTGCATGGATCTCCCGCGGTCGATGTGGTCAGGATCCCTGATCGGGCCCAAGGAGTTCCGGGCTGAGCGGCGTCCCACGCGCGATACCGACGGCCGCGCGACGGCCGAGCACGCGCTCGTACTCGCGGGTGTGCATCCCCGCGGCCGGCCGGATCGAGCGGACATTCCGATCGGTCAGCAGCTCGCCAGCGGCGACGTCCTCGACCACGAACAGCGAGCGCCGGAACCGGCGACTCTCGGCCTCCTCTGGCATCGGCCCGATGCGCGGCTCGCCCAAAGCGCGTTCGACGGTCCGGATCGCATCGACCATCGTGGCGAACTCAGCGAGGTCGAGCGAGAATGCCTCGTCGGGGGTCGCGTCGGCGTGCGACACGGTCACGTGCTTCTCGACGAGGGCTGCGCCCAGCGCCACCGCCGCGGCCGGGACCGCGACCCCCTGGGTGTGATCGGACAGGCCGATCGGGAGGCCCCAGCGTTCGGCCATCGCCGGGATCGCCCGCAGGTTGATGGCGTCGGGCGGCGACGGATAGGCGCTGGTGCACTTGAGCAGAGCGATCTGTGTCGCGCCGGCACCCCGCGCGGCCGCGACCGCCTCCTCGATCTCGTCATCGGTCGCCATCCCGGTCGACATGATCATCGGCCGACCGGTCCGCGCGACCGTTCGGATCAGCGGCAGGTCCACCAGCTCGAACGAGGCGATCTTGAAGGCCGGGACATCCATCTCCATCAGGAAGTCGACCGCGGTCGGGTCGAACGGTGAGGAGAAGCAGTCCATCCCGAGCTCGTCGGCGACGGCCTTGAGCCTGGGCTGCCATTCCCATGGGGTGTACGCGGTCTGATACAGGGCGTGCAGCGTCGTTCCCTCCCAGAGCGAACCCGATCCGGGCCGGAAGGCCGGGGCGTCACTGTCGATGGTGATCGTGTCGGCGGTATAGGTCTGCAGCTTGACCGCGTCCGCACCCGCCCGATGGGCGCCCCGGACGAGCTCGACCGCCGTCTCGTACGACTGCCCGTGGTTGGCCGAGATCTCGGCGATGACGTAGACCGGCTGACCGGGCCCGATCCGGCGCCCGTTGATGGCGAACTCGGCGACGGTCGTGCTACTCATGGCCTCTCCCATGTCTCATCATCGGCCGTCCATTCGTCGCGCAGCAAGCTCATCGTCCAGACGTCGATCCGCTCGTCGCGCTTGACCACGTGGCGGCGCAGGATGCCGTCGACCTGGAAGCCATGGTGCTGGTGGACCTTGATCCCCGCCTCGTTCGTGGCCAGGACTTCCGCGCACAGCTTCTCGAGGCCGAGATCCTCGAAGGCGTGGCGCATCAGGAACCGATCCGTCGCCGATCCGACGCCCATCCCGCGGACACGGTCGTCGGCCAGGTAGAGCCCGAGATAGGCCCGGCGGTGGAGCGTCGAGATGTCATAGAGATTCGCCAGTCCGACCGGCGTCCCATCGAGCTCGATGATCCAGTAGCGTCTCGTCCCGTCCTTCGTGACCGAGGCGAACCAGTCGGCATGTTCGGCCTCGGTGATCCGGTGGTCGGTGTACATATAGGTCGCGACAGCAGGCAGGTTGCGCCACGCCAGGACGCGGGCGAGGTCGTCCTCGCGCATCGTTCGCAGGCTGACGACCCCGGATGTCTCGCTCATCTCGCCTCCACCCCGCGTGCCACGACCAGCTCGATCTCGGCGACCACCCGCTCCGTGCCATGACCGTCGGTCACCGCCGCGGCCGCGACGGACATCGCCGCGACGCGTTCCGGCTCCGAACGGAGCGCCAGGACGGCGCGCCCGATGTCGGCCGCCGTGACCGTGCCGTGCCAGCCGAGCGTCCGCGCCGCGCCGGACTCCACGAGGAAGCGCGTCGCGTCGAGCTGATTGTCGGCCAGGCTGGCGATGACTGCCGGGAGTCCCAGGGCGCAGCGCTCCCAGC
>DAIOXD010000184.1:0-916 GCA_036758145.1 Candidatus Limnocylindrales bacterium | reverse complement strand
CGCCGTACCCGCCGCACCGACGGCCAGGTCGGAGCGGTCCATCAGCTCGGCCATCTCGGCCGTGTTCAGGTGGAGCGTGGTCGTCGGCTGCCGGGCGACGATCGTGCGCAGATCGGCGAGGTGTGGGTAGGTCGCGCCGACCACGACGTCGACCGGACAGCCGATCCCCTCCAGGCCGACCGCGGCGCGCGCCGTGACATCGGGCTCGTCGGCGCCGCCGAAGGAGACGAGGATGCGCTCGACCCGTCCGTCCCGGACGCGCCCGCGGGATCGCAACCTCGCGAACTCGGGGCGAAGCAGCGCGTACCCGGGGCCGGCCAGGACACGAGTCCCGGCCGGTACCAACCGGTCGTAGGCCGCGACGTCGGCGCCGAGGTTCTGGTTCAGTACGAGATCGACCGGAAGCCGGCGGTCGGCGAGATCGTCGACGGCCATCAGGGTCGTGGCCGGGAGCCGCCCGCGGATCGCCGCGAACCACCCGGCCTCGAGGCCGTAATGATCGGCGACCACGAGCGCCACGTCGGTCGCGAGCCCCGCCGCAATCTCATCCGCCTCGCTCTCGAACGACGATCCGCCGACTAGCCGCAGGACCTCGATCCGGGCCGTCGCGAGCCCGTCCTCGAGACCGATCGGCAGGTCGCGCGTCGCGAGCGTCGCCCGCCAGCCGCGAGCGACGAGCGCTTCGGCGAGGGTACGCGAGCGCATCAGATGCCCGATCCCGATCGCCGCCGATGCGTCGGCGCGCAGGACGACGCGCGGTCCGTTCGGCTCAGGCCCCGCCGTCATCAGTCGCCGGTCGCCGGCGGTACGACCTTCTGGACGACATCGCGATTGAGCGACGACCACGACGGGTGCCGCTCCACGACGGCGAGTGCCGTCGGCCAGCCGAAGTCATCGCTGCCGATCGCCTCGTAGA
>DAIOXD010000183.1:0-4223 GCA_036758145.1 Candidatus Limnocylindrales bacterium | reverse complement strand
CCCCCGAGACGGTGATCCTGTCGGGCTTCGACCCCGTCCGGCGCGAGATCGCCCGCCTGGCGATCACCAAGCTCATCGCCGACGGCCGCATCCACCCCGGTCGCATCGAGGAAGTCGTCACCAAGGCCCGTGCCGAGGTCGACGCGATCATGCGTCAGGCCGGCGAACAGGCGGCCTACGACGCGGGCGTGCCCGGTCTCCCGGCCGACATCATCAAGACGCTCGGCCGGCTCAAGTTCCGCACGAGCTACGGCCAGAACGTGCTCAACCACGTCGTCGAGACCAGCCACCTGGCCGCGGTCATCGCGGCCGAGATCGGAGCCGATGTGCAGGTCGCCAAGATGGGCGGCCTGCTCCACGACATCGGCAAGGCCGTCGACCACGAGGTCGAGGGCCCGCATGCCGCCATCGGCGCCTCGATCGCCCAGCGCCACAACCTGTCGCCCAAGGTGATCAACGCGATCGCCGCCCACCACCAGGAGGTCGAATACACCTGCCTGGAGGCACCGATCGTCCAGATCGCCGACGCGATCAGCGCCTCGCGCCCGGGCGCCCGCGGCGAATCGATGGATACCTACGTCAAGCGGCTCGAGGATCTCCAGGCGATCGCCGAGAGCTTCACGGGTGTCGAGCGCTCGTTCGCCGTCCAGGCCGGTCGCGAGGTCCGCATCCTCGTCCGGCCCGAGGAGATCGACGACCTGACCGCAAGCCGCCTCGCGCGCGATATCGTCAAGAAGATCGAGGAGCAGCTGACCTACCCGGGCCAGATCAAGGTCACGGTCATCCGCGAGACGCGCGCCGTCGAGTACGCGAAGTAGGGTCGATCGGCGGCCCATGTCGCCACGGGACTGCCGCCCGAGCCCGAACCACGCCCGGATGACGCCCGGGCCGAGCGCGACCGTGCGTTTTGGCCCTGCTCGTCGTGTATGTAAGTGTGACCACCCAAGTGGCGATGACCGGCTCGACTGACTTCGCCTATGACCGCGCCTTCGAGGCGCACTGGTCGGACGTCTTCCGTTTCGCTCTCGCTTGGACGAATGACTGGGCCGAAGCGGAGGACCTCACCCAGGAGGCGTATCTGCGGCTGTGGAACCACCGCGCCCGACTGGATTGGGATCGGCCGGTGCTGCCATGGCTGCTGGTCACCGTCCGCCGTCTGGCCACGGACCGGTTCCGCAGGATCCGGCGACGCCTGCTGGCCGCCCCCGGACCCGCGTCGCTCGACGGGGCGGTGCAGGCCCGCTGGCTCGACGTCCAGGCCGCGATGACCGAGCTTTCGCCGCTCGAGCGGTCGGCCCTGGTCATGACCGCCATCGAGGGCGCCACCTATGAGGAAGCCGCCGTGGTGCTCAGCACGACGGCGGGCGCACTTCGCGCGGCGGTCAGCCGCGCCCGAACGAAGTTGGAGACAGCCTGATGGACCCATCCCGCCCTGATCGGATCCTGCACGAGTGGGACGAGGTCGCCGATGGCGCCCGACGTCCGGCCACGCCACCGAGGCGGGCCGGTGTCCGAGGTGTCGCCTCGGGCCCGAGCATCGCCGGTGCGGGCGTCCTCCTGGCTGCCGTCCTGATCGCTGTCGTGTGGCTCGGGCGTCCCGGATCGAACGACGGGATCGGGGCGATCACCTCGCCGCTCCCGACCGCGACCGAGACGCCGATCGCGACGGCATCGCCCAGCGCAAGCCCGACGGCTTCGCCCGCGGCGACCTCGACCGCGATCCCGACCCCGACGCCCACCGCGGCGCCGACGGTCGCACCGACGCCCGGTCCGTGCGATCCCTCGATGCTCGCGGCCCGCATCACGTTGTGGGAAGGCGCGGCCGGAAGCCGGATCGCACATCTCGAATTGACCAACGCCGGGGCGCAGACGTGCACCTTGCGCGCGATGGACAAGCCGCAGCTCGTCGACGGCAAGGGCGCGGTGCTGATCGACGGTTCGACGCCGACCAGCAAGGCGCTCGTCACGGTCGCCCCCGGCGACGTCCTCAAGACGCTCGTCGAGGACTCCAACTATTGCGGACCGGACCCGATGCCGCCCGTCAGCGTCGCCTTCGTCCAGAGCGGCGGTGGCCGGATCGTGGCGACCCCGTTCTCTCCGACCGACGCGACCGTTCCGCCCTGTAACGGCCCAGGGTCGCCCGCTTCGATCGACATGCATCCCTGGGCGCACTGATGAGGCACCTGACGACCGTTCTGATCGTCGCCCTCGCGTTCGTGACGGGCGCCGGCCAGGCAGCCGCTCCGGCCGCGGCTTCGACCGCGGCCACCACGGGTGCCACCGCCGCAGTCGCCGCGACCACGGCCGGTCCCACCCTCGCCCAGATGGTCGGCCAGAAGCTGGTCGTCCGGATGGACGGCTTGACTCCGAGCGCCGATCTGCTCGGGCGCATCAGGCGCGGTGAGGTCGGCGGCGTGATCCTGTTCGGTTCCAACATCACGACGCGTGCCGCCTTGCTCGCGTTGACGGGCAAGCTCCGCGCAGCCGCGGCTGCTGGGGGGCAGCCGCGGCTGCTCATCGCCGTCGATCAGGAGGGTGGCTCGGTCAAGCGGATCCCCTGGGCGCCGCCGACGCTGTCGCCGCCGCAGATGGGTCGCCTCGGGAGCACGTCGACGGCCCGATATCAGGGTGCGATCACCGGGGCCGCACTCAAGGGTCTCGGCATCAACGTGGACTTCGCGCCAGTCGCCGATGTGCCGAGCTCGACGGCCTCATTCATGTACCGCGCCGGCCGGACGTGGTCGTTCAGCTCGACCCTGACCGCTGCGCTCTCGGATGCGTTCGCCAGCGGACTGTGGTCCAAGGGCGTCGTCCCGTCCATGAAGCATTTCCCGGGCATCGGACGCTCCCCGTACGACACCGACCAGGTCGCCGTGACGTTCTGGTCGTCGAAGGCAACGCTCGCCCCCGCGCTGCGGCCCTACCGGACCGCCATCTCGCATCGCATCCCGATGATCATGCTGTCGAACGGGCGATACATGGCGTACGACACGGTCAACGCGGCGGGCTGGTCGCACGCGATCTCGATCGGCCTCCTGCGCGCGCAGCTCGGCTTCAAGGGTGTGACCATCACCGACTCGCTCAGTGGCGCGGCGTATTCGCGCGGCCTGGCCACCTGGACCCTGGCCGTCCGCGCCGCGCGCGCCGGGACCGACATGATCCTCGTCACCGGCTCCGAGGCCTCCACTCGGTACGACTACCAGAAGCTGATGGCCTACGCCGCGAGCGGCTGGATCTCGAGGACCGCCCTCGAAGCGTCGTACGCGCGGATCCTCGCCCTGAAGGCAGCTTTCTAGGCGCACGTCCGGGCGGCCCGCCACGGGTTCGGCGCCTCGGACCGGCTACGATGCGACCGTGCATGACGGACCGGATGGAGGCGCGATCGGGCGGACGCGACTCGGCAACGCAGCGAACGGCAACGCCCCCCGACCGCACGGGGCGTGCCGGGTCCTGATGATCGGCGACATGATCGGAGCGCCTGGCCGGACCGCCGTCGAGCAGGTCCTGCCTGGGATCCGCCATGAGCGCGGGATCGACTTCGTGACCGCCAATGGCGAGAACGTCGCGGGCGGGATGGGCCTCACCGCCTCGACCGCCGACGCGATCCTGGCTTCGGGGGTCGACGTCATCACGTCGGGCAACCACATCTGGGACAAGCGCGAGATCTACCCGTATCTCGAGGCCAACGAGCGCGTCCTGCGGCCGCTCAACTACGGCACGCACGAGGTCCCGGGACGTGGTTGGGGGACCTACCAGGCGCTCGACGGGACCGATATCGCGGTCATCAACCTCCAGGGCCGGACCTACATGCAGCAGATCGAGAACCCGTTCACCGACGCCGACCGCCTCCTCGAAGAATCGTCCGAGCCGCTCCCTCCGGTCCGCCTCGTCGACTTCCACTGCGAGCTGACGTCGGAGAAGAACGCGCTGGGCCTCTACCTGGACGGGCGCGTCAGTGTCGTGGTCGGGACGCACACGCATGTCGTGACCGGCGATGAGCGCATCCTCCCGAAAGGCACGGCCTACCAGACCGACCTCGGGATGACCGGGCCCATCTGGAGCGTCATCGGGTTCGAGCCGCGGACCGTGATCCCGCGCTTCATCAACGCGCTGCCGACCCGCTTCGAGGTGGGGCAGGGGGCGGTCGTCTTCAACGCGGTCCAGGTCGACATCGACCCCGCGAGCGGCCGCGCCCTCGCCATCGAACGGATCCAGCGGCTCGT
>DAIOXD010000182.1:0-4231 GCA_036758145.1 Candidatus Limnocylindrales bacterium | reverse complement strand
GAACGAAAGGAGGTGATGTGCAGTGATCGACAGTACTAGCTGCACCACCTCGCAGGAGATGGCCGTCTAGTCGGACACCCTGTGGGTGGCTAAGCACTCGGACGCCGGCCCGCATAGGGCCGGCGTTCGTGCGTATCCTCGGTCGGATGGCCTCCCGAAGATCGGCCTCCGACCTCGGAGCGACCACCGCAGGACCGCTGGAGGAGCCCTCCCATGGGCGACGAAACGACCGTCGCACTCAACCGAAGAGCCCGCCACGACTTCACGATCGACGAGACGTTCGAGGCCGGCCTCGTCCTGACCGGGACGGAGATCAAGTCGCTCCGGGCGGGCAAGGCGAACCTGTCCAATGCCTACGCCCGGATCGAGCACGACGAGGCCTGGCTGGTCGGCGCCGATATCGCCAAGTTCGAGGGCGGCAACCGCTACAACCACGAGCCCAAGCGCACGCGCAAGCTGCTCCTGCACCGCTCGCAGATCGACGAGCTCCTGGGTCGCGCCAAGGCGAAGGGCCAGACGATCGTCCCGCTCCGGCTCTACATCAACGAACGCGGAAAGGCCAAGGTCGAGCTCGGACTCGCCCGGGGCAAGCAGCTGCACGACCGGCGCCGGGATATCGCCGACCGTGACGCCCGTCGCGACGTCGCGCGCGAACTCGCGGACGCGCAGCGCGGCCGGTAGGGTTCGGCTGTGGAGGAACGGCGCACCGTCCCCGAGCGGTTGCGGCTCGGCCCCGTCATCCGGGCGGTCGACGCGCACGCCGCCGGCGAACCGGGGCGAGTCATCGTCGGCGGCGTGGAGGGCGTCCCGGGCGGGACCATGTTCGAGGCGATGACCTGGCTCCACGCGAATCGCGACGACGTGCGACTCCGGATGCTGCGCGAGCCGCGCGGCTACCCAGCCGCCAACTGCAACCTCGTCCTGCCATCGGCGAACGCGGCGGCCGACGCCGGCTACGTGATCATGGAGCAGGTGGAGTACCCGGGCATGTCGGGCACCAACACGATGTGCGTCGTGACCGTCCTGCTCGAGACCGGGATGCTGCCGATGACCGAGCCCGTGGCGGAACTGACGCTCGAGGCGCCGGCCGGCCTCATCCGGGTGCGGGCCGAGTGCCGCGACGGGAAGGTGACGGCGGTCACGTTCCGCAACGTTCCCGCGTTCGCGACCCATATCGGGGCGCGGGTCGAGGTGCCGCAGCTGGGGACGGTCACTGTCGATGTCGCCTACGGCGGGATGTTCTACGTCATCGCCGAGGCCGAGGCATTCGGCCTGCGGCTGACCCCGGACGAGGGCGGCGACATCGTGCGGATCACCGAGATGATCAAGGCCGCCGCCAACGAGCAGCTCCCCGTGGTCCATCCGGAGCAGCCGGGCTTCGCGGGGATCACCATCGGCCAGCTGTCGGGGCCGGCCCACGACCCGGCCAATAGTCGCCGGAACGCGGTGACCGTCTCGACCGGGATCCTCGACTGGGAGCGACCCGCGACCTGGACCGGCGCCATCGACCGCTCGCCCTGCGGGACCGGGACCTCGGCCAAGATGGCCACGCTCCACGCCAAAGGGGAGCTGAAGGTCGGCGACACGTTCCGCCATGAAGGCATCCTCGGCACGGTCTTCACCGGGCACGCGGTGGAGGAGGTGACGATCGGGGAGTACCGGGCGATCGTCCCGACCATCACCGGTCAGGCGTGGATCACCGGGTTCGCCGAGTACGTCGTCGACCCGACCGACCCGTTCCCTGACGGGTTCACGGTCGGTGACATCTGGGCCTAGGCAGCCCGCGAGCGGCCCATCGAGCTCCGCAGGTCGTGCACGGCCCGCCCGACGCGCGAGACGCGCCCCTCAGGGACGACCGCGACCACGAGCGGGTCCGTGGTGGCCCTCGCGTACAGCACGACTCCGACCGCGGTGACCGCTGAGCACAGCAGCAGCCCGGTCGTGACGTCGACGAACCCGAGCTGGAGGAGGATGCTCATCGTGAACGCGGCGACGATGCCGCGCGCGCCGGTGATGGCGTTCCAGCCGGCCATCGCAGCCGCTCGCGAGGCCAGTGGGGTGTGGTCGCTGACGATCGACGCGATCCCGACGTCGATCGAGGCGCTGCCGGCGCCGGCCGCGACCGCGGCGATCCACAGGACCGTCACGTGCGGCGCCAGCGCATAGGCGACGAGCGCGGCCAGCCCGAGCGCGCTGCCGAGACGCATCGCCACGAGCGGACCGCGCCGATCGGCGAGCGCGCCCCAGGCGAGGAACGAGAAGGTGGTCGCGCCAGCGGTCAGGATCCCGATGATGCCGACGTCCGAGAGCGAGAGATCGAGCCGGTCCACGTTGACGATCGCGTAGAGCGGCACCGCGGCGATCAGGCCGCCACCGTAGAAACCCTGGGCGAGGGCGATCCTGGTCAGGACCGGTCGCTCGCGCAAGGCGCGGAACGAATCGCGGGCGGAGAAGACCGGCGGGCGCTCGGTATCGGGGGATCGCAAACCGGCATACGCGAAGGCGCACACCAGCCCGAGGAAACCAGCTATCGCCACGGCCGTCTCGCCGCCGAGCTGATCGGCAAGGAGGCCGCCCGCGAGGGCCGCGGCAGCCGCAGCGGCGGCGCGACCGGAGCCGAGGAAGCCGACCACCCGGCCGAGGATGCGGGCCGGGTACATCGAGCCCCACAACCGCAGGTAGAACGGGCCGCTCAGCGAGAGGCTGAGCCAGAACACGATCGAGACCGCGATCATCACCGGCGCCGAGGCGAAGACGGCGAGCACGAGGAGCGATGCCGCACCGGCGCCGCGAATGAGCGAGAGTTCTCGGCGCGACCGCGGACCGAAGCGACCGGCAAAGGCACCCAGCAGATTCGCGATGAAGGGCGCCGCGGCGAGCGCCGCAAGACCGATCGGATCGAGGCCACCGCGGCGGGCGATGGTCGGCAGGAGGGTCGTGACCAGGGCGACCGTGACGCCGACGCCGATCGACGCGACCAGGTCGAGGGCGAGGTTGCGCCCGACCGCGCGCTGATGCGCTGAAGTCGACAGGAGCGACGGCCGGATCACGCGTACCTCGAAGCAGCCCGTCCGGCCTGCGAGGTGAGCTGTCGGGCTCGGCGTTGGGTTCGCCGTCGCGTCGATCGCGATTTGCCCCGGGATGTGGGTCCCCCGTCCTCCAGAGGAGGTTCGGCCGCGTCTAGATTACCAGCCGACGCCGGCGCGGGGCGATGGCTCGTTCGTCAGGGGTCCCGTGCCCGTTCGCCACCGATCGGTGGTACGATCCCGCGTCCGAGCCGGTTCTCGGACCTGTGGGGATGAGTGGTTTCGACAGGGCCTGGTTACCGGGGAACGCGAGCCGAGGACGCCACTGGGCCTCGTTAATCACGTGGCAAAAAGAAGTACCTGGCAACCGCCAGTCGACTCTCGCTCTCGCTGCTTAGGCAGTAGAGTGAGCGTGGAAGCTGCCTCCGCCTCGCGGGTAGTGGAAGCGTCATGCAGCGAGGCTGCGATCCGGACAAGCGTCACGTAGTCCGGAGTCAAGCCCGATCTAGGGGCACGTGACTGGACCGCCCGGCAGGGTGCCGATGCCCGTTCGGGCGGTCGACGATAAAGCATCGGACACGCTCGTAGTGGTCTCCGGCGAAGGGTTCTGGACGGGGAGTTCGACCCTCCCCCATCTCCACCAACACCGTCCGGTGTGGGCGGGCGCCCTATCGGAGGTGCGCCGCGAAGAACGCCGTAACCGCGGCCATCGCTTCGCCCCAGCGCGCTTCGAACACATGGTCCTCGCCCTTGAGCGTGACGAACTTGACGGCCTTGCCGGCCTTCTGCCAGACGGCGACCGTCTCCCTTGTCCCCTCGATCGGGACGTCCTGGTCGATGTCGCCCTGGACGATCAGGAGCGGCTCGGTGACCCGGTCCACGAAGGTGCGAGGCGACACGTCGGCCCAATATCCCGGTTTGGTCCCGGGCGTGCCGTGGGCGGCGACGATCGACTGGTAGATCGGGTCCTCGGGGGCCAGGTACCGCTGCATATTCGCAAAGAGGTCCGTCCCCGAGGGCGCGAACGCCGCGGCGGCTTTCACGAGGCCCGGCTTGGCAGCGAGCACATCGAGCACGAGGAGACCACCGAGTGAGTGTCCGAGCAGCCCGAGCCGAGTGCCGTCCAGGGTCGGCAGACCTGACGTCGCGAGCGCCCGGACCGCATTGATGACGTCGTCCGTCGAGCCCATGTCCAGATCCGGTGG
>DAIOXD010000181.1:0-4252 GCA_036758145.1 Candidatus Limnocylindrales bacterium | reverse complement strand
GCCACGACGCTCGACGAATACCGCAAGTACATCGAGCGCGACGCCGCCCTCGAGCGGCGCTTCCAGCCGGTCATGGTCGAGGAGCCGACGCTCGAGCAGTCCATCGACATCCTGATGGGCATCCGCGAGCGCTACGAGCAGCACCACAAGGTGACCATCACCGACGACGCCGTGAAGGCCGCCGTCGACCTGTCGATCCGCTACATCACCGACCGCCACCTCCCGGACAAGGCGATCGACCTCATCGACGAGGCCGCGTCGCGCGTCCGCCTCCGTCACGCGTCTGCGCCGCCCGCCCTCCGCGAGGCCCAGAAGGACCTGGAGCGGATCACCAAGGAGAAGGACGCGGCGATCAACAACCAGGAATACGAGGAGGCGGCGACCCTGCGTGAGGCCGAGGCGACGGCGCGCGAGTCGGTCGACACGCAGCGCGCGGAATGGCAGTCGCAGATCTCCGGCGACCAGCCCACTGTCGACGAGGAAGAGATCGCCCAGGTCGTCGCGATGTGGACCGGGATCCCGGTCACCCGCATCGCCCAGGAGGAGTCCCAGCGCCTGCTCAACATGGAGGAGGCGCTCCACGGGCGCGTGGTCGGCCAGGAGGAGGCGATCGGGATCGTCTCGAAGGCCGTGCGTCGTGCTCGGGCCGGGCTCAAGGACCCGAAGCGACCGATCGGCTCGTTCATCTTCCTCGGCCCGACCGGCGTCGGGAAGACCGAGCTCGCCAAGGCGCTCGCCGAGTTCATGTTCGGGAGCGAGGACGCGCTCATCAAGATCGACATGAGCGAATTCATGGAGCGCCACAACGTCAGTCGGCTGGTCGGGGCGCCCCCGGGCTACGTCGGCTTCGATGAAGGCGGTCAGCTGACCGAGGCGGTCCGCCGCAAGAACTACTGCGTCATCCTGCTCGACGAGGTCGAGAAGGCGCACCCGGAGGTCTTCAACATCCTCCTGCAGATCCTCGAGGATGGCCACCTGTCGGACGCCAAGGGCCGGCGCGTGGATTTCCGCAACGCCATCATCATCATGACCTCCAACCTCGGTGCCAAGCAGCTCCAGACGAACTCGAGCCTGGGCTTCCGTGCGATGGGCTCGACCGACGCAAACCGCGCCGAGAGCTCGTACGAGTTGATGAAGGACAAGGTCGCCGCCGAGCTCAAGCAGAACTTCCGCCCGGAATTCCTCAACCGCATCGATGCGACCGTCGTCTTCCGATCCCTGACGGTCGAGGAGATCGCCCAGATCGTCGACCTGATGCTCGCCCGGGTGCGCGACCAGCTGCGCGCCCAGCAGATGCAGCTCGAGGTCACCGAGGCGGCCAAGGAGCACATCATCAAGCTCGGCTACGACGTGGCCTACGGCGCCCGACCGCTGCGCCGGGTCATCCAGAACATGGTCGAGGACGTCCTCGCCGAACAACTCCTCCTCGGTACGTACGAACCCGGTTCCACGATCCTCGTCGACCGCGATCCGGAGGCGGGTCTCGACATCCATCTCGCCGAGCCGCGCACCCCGGTCGAGGCGCGGTGAGCCGCACCGCCCGACCGTCGGCCTAGCGATGGCGCGGCCCCAGAGCCGCTTCGTCTGCCAGCAGTGCGGGGAGTCGTTCCTCCGCTGGGAAGGCCAGTGTCGCGCGTGCGATGGCTGGAACACCCTCGTCGAGACCGTCGTCCGCGAGCCGTCCCGCTCGGAGCGGGCGATCGCCCGTGGTTCGGCGCCTGCCGCCGTCCCTGTCGGACTCGCCGGGATCGCCGATGCGGACCTGCCGCGCCTGAGCGTCGGCATCGCGGAGTTCGACCGCGTCCTCGGCGGTGGGCTCGTGCCCGGGTCGCTCATCCTGGTCGGCGGCGAGCCGGGGATCGGCAAGTCCACGCTCCTGCTCCAGGCCGCCGCGGGTCTGACTCGCGAACCCGGCGGCGCCAGCGTCCTCTACGCCACGGGTGAGGAGTCGCCCGGCCAGGTTCGCCTCCGGGCGGCCCGCCTCGGGTTGCTCAGCGGCCCGTCGTCGGAGGGCGTCCGGGTCCTGGCCGAACACGACGTCGGGCGGATCGTGGAGGCGGCCCGCAGCGAACGGCCGGGCCTGGTCGTGGTCGACTCGGTGCAGACGGCCACCGTCGAGGATCTTGACGGGGCGGCCGGCAGCGTCGGCCAGGTCCGCGAGGCGACGCTCCGGCTGATGGATCTCGCGAAGGGCGACGGGATCGCCGTCATCGTCGTCGGTCACGTGACCAAGGACGGCTCGATCGCCGGGCCGAAGACGCTCGAGCATCTCGTCGACGCCGTCGTGAACCTCGAAGGCGAGCGCTACGCCGCCCTGCGACTCCTGCGCGCGACCAAGAACCGGTTCGGGTCGACCGACGAGATCGGGGTCTTCGAGATGGTCGAGACCGGTCTCCTGGAGGTGGCCGATCCGGCCCGAGCCTTCCTGGCCGACCATGGCGGCTCGGCGTCCGGCAGCGTCGTCGCACCGACCCTCGAGGGTAGCCGACCGCTGCTTGTCGAAGTCCAGGCGCTCGTGAGTCCGACCGGGTTCGGCAACCCCTCACGCAAGGCGAGCGGGCTCGACCCCAACCGTCTCAGCCTGCTGATCGCGGTCCTCGGCCGACGGGCCGGCATCGGGCTGGGCAGCCACGACGTCTACGCCAACCTCGCCGGTGGCCTGACGGTCGTCGAACCTGCGCTCGACCTGCCCCTCGCCCTCGCCCTCGCGTCGTCCTCGCGCGATCGCGCCATCCCGTCGGGGACGGTCGCCATCGGCGAGGTCGGGCTGCTCGGTGAGCTGCGCTCGGTGGTCGGGCTCGACCGGCGACTGCGCGAGGCAGCGCGGCTCGGCTTCACCCGGGCCATCGTTCCGCGACCATCGTCGGGCGCCTCGCTCGCCACCGTCGACGGGCTCGAGCTCGCGCAGGTCTCGACCCTGCGCGACGCCATCGAGGTCGCCCTCGCCGACCGCCCGACGAGCCACAGCGAGCCCGTGCCTGCGATGCTAGGCTGACCGTCCGGCGAGGTCGCTTGCGACCGCGGGACGCCGACACGCCGAGGGAGTCCTTGATCCGCTATATCCGTCTCCTGGGGGGAGCGCTCGGGGGTGCCATCGGTCTCGTCCTCGGCGCATCCGGTTCCGGGCTGTTCACCGGTCGCGATTACGGCGGCGCCCTGCTCGCGGCGTGGGTGGTGGCCTGGATCGTCGTCGGCTTCGCGATCCTGCCGTACCTGACGGTCGTCCCTGCCCAGTGGCTCATCCGCCGTGTCGAGGAACTCTCGACCGCCGAATTCGTCGCCGCGGTCCTCGGCCTGCTCATCGGCCTGTTGATGGGCCTGTTGCTTGCGATCCCGCTCTCCGGTCTCTCCGAGCCGTGGGCCACCTGGCTCCCGCTGGGCGTCTCGATCCTGTTCGGGCTCGGGATGCTCGGCCTGACCGTGGCCAAGCGCAAGGACCTACTCATCGCGGCCGAAGCCGTCGGCATCCTGCGGCCGCCGGCAGCGGAGCGGGGGGCCGGCCCGTCGCGCGGCGAGCCGCGGATCGTCGTCGACACCAGCGCCATCATCGACGGACGGATCGCCGAGATCGTCGAATCGGGCTTCATCTATGGGACGCTCGTCATCCCGCGCTTCGTGCTCGACGAGCTCCAGCACATCGCCGACAGCTCCGACGCACTCCGGCGGAACCGCGGCCGGCGCGGCCTCGAGATCCTCAATCGGATGCAAAAGGAGCCGGCCACCCCGGTGGAGATCGTCGAGGACGACGTGCCCGAGATCGCCGAGGTGGACGCCAAGCTCGTCGCGCTGGCCCTCGCCCGAAGCCGGGTCATCCTCACCAACGACTTCAACCTCAACCGGGTGGCGGAGCTCCAGGGCGTGCGAGTGATGAACATCAACTCGCTCGCGAATGCCGTGAAGCCGGCGGTCCTGCCCGGCGAGGAGCTCCGGGTGCGGGTCATCCAGGAGGGCAAGGAGGCCGGTCAGGGCGTCGGCTTCCTCGATGATGGGACGATGATCGTGATCGAGGGCGGCGCCCGGCACATCGACCGCGAGCTGGACGTATCGGTGACACGCGTCCTCCAGACCGTGGCCGGCCGGATGATCTTCGCGCAGCCGCATCTCGATTGAGCGGGCCGGGGGGCGCCGTCCGCGCGGACGTCATCGTGGTCGCTGCGGGACGATCGACCCGGATGGGCGGTGACGACAAGCTGGCCGTCGAGATCGGCGGACGCCCATTGCTCGCCTGGACGCTGGCCGCGTTGGCCGCCGC
>DAIOXD010000180.1:0-4267 GCA_036758145.1 Candidatus Limnocylindrales bacterium | reverse complement strand
AGCCATCGGGTCAAGGAGATCGCGGTGGACATGGGGCGGGTCATGCGGGTGAGTGACGCCGAGCTGGAAGCCCTGGAATGGGGCGGTCTCCTGCACGATGTCGGCAAGATCGGGGTGCCCGACGCGGTCCTCCTGAAGCAGGACCGGCTCAACCGCGAGGAGCGGATGATCATGAATTCGCACCCGGTCCTGGGCGCGCAGATCATCGCGCCGGTCACGAAGCTTGCGGCCGAGCTGCCGATCATCCGGCATCACCACGAGTGGTACAACGGCTCGGGCTACCCGGACCGGCTCATCGGCGATGAGATCCCGAAGCTCGCCCGGGTCCTCCACGTGGCCGACGCCTTCGAGGCGATGACCGCCGCGCGCCCCTATCGCATGACGCCCCTGACGAGCGAACAGGCGCTGGCCGAGCTGCGGAAGTTCGCGGGCGTCCAATTCGATCCGGTCATGGTCGACGCCTTCGTGCGGACCTCCCATGTCGAAGGCGTCCCCGACGCCGGGCGCCCGGAGGGCCCTCGGCAGATCCCGCTTCTCGCCCAGGCGGCCGACCGCATGACCGCTGCCCGCGCCGAAGCGACCGCCGCTGCGCCGGCAGAACGGGCCTGACCGCCCCTCGTGTTCACGCCGCCACCTAGGCGGCGATCCCGACCCGCCACGCGACGCTGGGTGACGCGACGCCCTCCATCCACGCATGATGCTGCGGTGAACGACGCCCTGCCGCGCCCATGCTGATCGGGGGGATCGCGCTCGGTCTCGTCCTCGGCCTGCTGGCGGGTGGGCATCTCACGAACCTCGGTTCGATCCGATTGCAGCGCCTGGGATTGCTCATCGCCGCGGTCCTGCTGCGCCTCGGGACGGAGACCTTGCTCAATGCGGGGTTCACGCCCATCGAGACGGTCCGGCTGCCGCTGCTGGCGGCCTCCTTCGCGCTCCTGCTCGTCGCCCTGTGGCCCAATCGCCGCTATCCGGGCATCAGCCTGGCCTTCATCGGCGTCCTGTCGAACGCGGTGGTCATCACCCTCAACGGCGGCTACATGCCGATCTGGGTACGCAGCCTCCAGCTCGCCGGGCTCACCCCCGCCGATGTGACCTCGGCCCTCCATTACGTCCTGGCGGCGCCGCTCGACGCCAACTTCCTCCTCCACCTCGGCCCGTTCGCGGACGTCATCCCCGTCCCCCTGCCGATCATCCAGAACGTCGCATCCGTCGGCGACGCCTTCCTGACCCTGGGCCTGGCTTTCTTCCTGTTCGCGGGTGTCGTCCGGATCCCGCAGGAGCTCGACGAAGCACAACTCGAGGCGATCCAACAGCGCACGGCCGGGCTGGCCCCACCGCTTCGCGCCTTGCGTGCCGGCGACCCCGGAGCCGAGACCGGCCTGTCGTCAGCCTTCACGGGCGCCGTGGCGCTCGAACGGCCGTTGGTGATGGGGAGCGCCGGAGCGGGTCTCGCATCGCCTTCGCTGTCGACGTTCGAGGCAGATGTCGCGGTGCCGGGAGCGCCGGCCATCCCGATCCCGCGGCCGTCGGCAGAGGCGGTGGAACGTGTCCGCCAGCACCCATACATCCGGCTCGCGCTCAACGGCTCGTTCTCGGCGCTCTGGTCGGGCCAGCTCATCTCGCTGTTCGGTGACCGGCTCAACCAGCTCGCGCTCGTCGCGGTCGTGGCGATCTCGACCGGATCGGCGCTGGCCACCGGGCTCGTCTTCTTCGCGGCCACGCTCCCGAACCTGCTGCTGAGCCCGATCGCGGGCACGTTCGTCGATCGCTGGGACCACAAGGAGGTCATGGTCGTCAGCGACATCCTGCGTGGCGCGATCGTCCTCATTCTGCCGCTCGCCGCGGTCACGAACATCGTGCTGGTCTACCCGCTGATCTTCCTGGTGACCACCATCTCGGTCTTCTTCCGACCGGCCCGCGTCGCGATCCTGCCCCAGATCGTGCCCGAGGAGGACCTGCTCAGCGCCAACTCGGCGCTCTGGGTCGGCGAGACGATCGCCGATGTCATCGGCTACCCGCTGGCCGGCGTGTTCGTGTTCCTGCTCGGCTCGGCCGTGCCGCTCGCGTTCTGGGTGGACAGCGCGACGTATCTCGCCTCCGCCGCCCTGGTCGCCACGATCGTCGTCCAGGCACGCACGAAGCCGCACGACGATGGTGGTCGGCGCGAAGGCTTCGTCGCCGAGCTGGCCGCGGGCTGGCACTTCCTGCGGCGCGAGACGGTCCTCCTCGCCAACACGCTCCAGGGGGCGGTCGGGCAATTCAGCATCGGGATCTCGATCGCGCTGACACCAAGCTTCGTCAAGGCGACCTTCGACCAGTCCGGGTTCGGGTGGCAGGCCGCGTATGGGTTCCTCGAGACAGGGATCGGGCTCGGGAACCTGGTCGGCGGGTTCGCGATCGGCTTGATCGGGGCACGGTTCGCGAAGGGCCGGATGGTCATCGTCGGGTATACGGCCTGGGGCCTGCTCATCTTCCTGTTCGCGATGACCGGCAACCTCGGCCTGGCGATCGGGCTGACATTCGGCCAGGGCGTCGCGAACATGATCTTCATCATCCCGAGCCAGACGCTCTTCCAGGAACGGACGCCACCCGACCTGATGGGCCGGGTCGTCGGCTTCCGGTTCGCCGTCGTCTTCGGCTCGATGACGATCGCGATGGCGCTTGGGTCCGTGCTTGCCGAGGTGTTCGGGCCGGGGCCGGTGATCGCCGTGTTCGGGTTGGTGACCGCGGCCGCCGGACTCGCCGGGATGCTCGTGCCGGCCGTTCGCGATGCGTGATGGGACATGCGCCCGGCGCCTTGGGTACACTGGCGCCCGCGCCGCGCCCGATCGACCAGCGGCAGCCAGGAGTGACACCAGCCCATGACCGATCGACCCGAGGGCACGCCGGAGGAGGCGCCCGCCGTCCCCGGCGAACCCGCGGAGCCAGTCGACGCGCCTGCTCCCGAGCCCGAGCCCGAGCCCGAGCCCGAGGCGGTGCCAGAACCCGAGCCGGTGTGGGCAGCAGAAGCCGAACCCGAAGCCGATTCCGAAGACGAAGAGGACGAGCCCGAACCAGCGCCAGCGCCAGCCATCGCCACGGGCGCGGCGGCCGGAGCGGCGACCTCGGCTGCGGCCCGGCGCCGCGCTGCGGCCGCTCCCCCGCCTCGCGCCCCGACCCCGTCGGAGCGGGCCGTCAAGGTGGGCGACACGCCATCGCGCTATTTCGTGATCGCGAGCGTCCTGGTCTTCACCCTGATCCTGCTGTACGGGCTGCTCGGCGGGCGTGGCGGCTTCCTGACGCCGACCCCGACCCCGTCTCCGGTCCCGTCGGTGAGTGCCGCGCCGTCAGCATCCGGATCGGCTGCCCCGTCTGGATCGCCGGCTGCGTCGGGATCCTCCGCGCCGGCTTCAGCGGCGCCATCGGTCTCCGCGGCACCGTCGACCCCGGCCTCGGCCGCGCCGTCCTGATCGCGGCCCGGGACTGACGAGGTTCGGTCGTTGCGGCGTATCTTCGCGGCGATGACCGGCCCTGCAAAGGACCCCGCACAGGCGCGCGCGACCATGGTCGCCAGCCAGCTTCGCGCTCGCGGGATCACCGACGCCCGCGTGCTTGCCGCCATGGGCGCCATCCCACGCGAGGCGTTCGTGTCGGAGGCGATCCGGCCCGATGCCTACGCCGACGAGGCCCTGCCGATCGAGGCCGGCCAGACGATCAGCCAGCCGTGGATGGTCGCCAAGATGACGGAGGATCTCGCCGTTCGGCCGGGCGACCGCGTTCTCGAGATCGGAACGGGCTCGGGCTATCAGGCCGCGATCCTGGCCTGGCTCGGCGCCCGCGTGACCTCACTCGAGCGCCAGACGGTGCTGATCGAACCGGCTCGGGCGCGGATCGCGGCGCTGGATCTCGCCGATTCGGTGGAGATCCGCGAGGCCGACGGCAGTCTCGGCGACCCGGCGGGCGCGCCGTGGGACGGGATCATCGTCACGGCCGCGGCACCGTCCGTGCCGGATGCCCTCCGCGAGCAGCTGGCCGACGGTGGTCGGCTGGTCATCCCGGTCGGGTCGCGCGATCGGCAGCTGCTGACCGTGGTCACACGCCAGGGCGACGAATGGGTCGAACGCTCGGACGGCTACTGCGTCTTCGTCCCGCTCATCGGCCCCGGTGGCTTCGAGGCGTGAGGCAGGCTTCGGAGCCTTGACGCCCGGCGACCCGACCATGCGGCTCGGTATACTCGCCCGGCCATGACGCATGTCTTCGTCGCGCCGCATCCGGACGACGTCGCGCT
>DAIOXD010000179.1:0-4287 GCA_036758145.1 Candidatus Limnocylindrales bacterium | reverse complement strand
AAGCTCCGTGGATCGAGGTCCGATCGCGATGTTGTTGACGGCACGGCGCTGGTCCCTCGGACGAGGCCGCGTCGGGCGCCGTCTCCTGGTCGGCATCACGGTCGCCGCCGTCTCGATCGGGTGCGTCGCGGACACATCGGCCTTCGTCGGTCTGGCTCAGGGACCCGTCGTACCCGCCGCGGTCGGTCCCGCCTCGGTGCCGACGCCGAGCGCATCGCCGCGACCGAGCGTGTCGTCGATATCGATCCGCGATGCGACAGCGGGGCGGCCCCGACCGGGCCAGCCGAATCCCCCCGCGGATCCGCACGTGAGCGTGCCGATCCTCTACTACCACCGTGTCCAGGCGCTCCCAGCCGACTACCCGCACTGGTCGGCCGCCCACCAGAAGCAGTTCATGACCTACGACGTCATCCCTGCGGCGTTCGCGGCCCAGCTCGACTGGCTCAGGGAGCATGGCTACACGACGATCCTGCCGCGTGATCTGACCGCGCACTGGGACTTCGGGGTCTCCCTGCCGGAGCGGCCGGTGATCATCACCTTCGACGACGGCTCGCACGACTGGGTCAAGACCGTCCTGCCGATGCTCCAGGCTCGCGGGATGGTGGCCGAGTTCTACCTCACCCTCGACGCCATCGCGCACGGCAACCTGACATGGCCCCAGGTCCGTCGCCTGATCGAGGCCGGCAACGGCGTCGGGGCCCATGACGTCCATCACGTCCAGTTGGCGGCGCTCCATAACGGTCACCCCAACGCCTCGCCGGCGACGATGGCGGCCGAGGTCGGCGGGGCGCGCCAGACCATCGGCCAGCACACGGGCGTCTTCCCCGATTCGATGGCGTATGTCGGTGGCGGCTTCGATGCCGCCCTGGTGCAGGCCGTCCGGAACGCTGGCTACACCTCGGCGCGGAGCATCCTGCGTGGGATCGCGACCGACCCGCCCGAGCGCTACAAGCTCCCCGTCGTCCGGATCGGCGTGCACGATGACGTCATCGACCTGCTCCACGGTCTGATCAACCCCGCATTGCCGACCTTCACCGCGCGGATGCGGGGCGTCTCGGACAAGGCACCGAAGTCGGACTGATCAGGCGGCCCCAGCGGCCCCGGCGGCCCCGGCGACCGCGATCGCCCGAGCACGGGCGACGACATCGCGGAGCATCGTCGCCGTCAGCCGGCCGGTGAACGTGTTCTGCTGGGAGGGGTGATACGTGCCCAGCAGACGGTACGGGCCGACCTGCACCTCCGCACCGTGACCGAAGCGTGGTCTCGGTCGGACCTCGAACCCGAGCCTGGCCAATGCATCGAGCGCCGCGCCCCAGCCGAACGCGCCGAGGGCGATGACCACCACCACCTCGGTCAGCGCCGCGATCTCGCGAACCAGGTACGGAGCGCACGTATCGCGCTCCTCGGTCGTCGGCTTGTTGGCCGGCGGGGCGCAGCGGACGGCCGCCGTGATGTAGGTGTCTGTCAGCGTCAGGCCGTCATCGGCGGCGCGTGAGACCGGCCGATCGGCCAGGCCTTCGGCGTGGAGCGCCGCGAACAGGAACTCACCCGAGGCGTCGCCGGTGAAGACGCGGCCGGTCCGGTTGCCACCATGCGCCGCCGGGGCGAGCCCGACGAACAGGATCCGAGCGTCCGGGTCGCCGAACCCCGGGACCGGTCTTCCCCAGTACGGCTCGTCGCGGAACCGGCGCACCTTCTCGCGGGCGACCCGTTCGCGCCACTGGACGAGCCGCGGGCAGCGCCGGCATCCGACGATCTCCGCCGTCAACGCCGCGAGTGCCGCCCGATCCCCCACCGCCCGCCCCGGCTTATTTGAGCAGGAGCTGGTCGAGCCGCCGCGACGTCACGGCCAGACCGACGATCCCCATCACCGACAGGTAGGCGACGTGGACGAGCAGGACCGGAGACAACGCCCCCACGGTGAGCGAGCGGATGAGATCGACACCCTGGTAGAGCGGCGTGAGTTGGACGAAGATCCGAAGCGCCTCCGGGTACTTGTCGATCGGGTAGAACGTGCCCGAGAACAGGAACATCGGCAGGACGACGAGCTGGATGAGATCGAAGTCCTGCCAGGTCTTCATGAACGAGGTCGCGGCCATCCCGACCGCCCCGAAGGCGAAGCCGACGAGCAGGGCCGCGGGCACCGCGAGGATCGCCCACGGCGAGACGAACAAGCCGAGGACGAGGATGACCCCCATGAACCCGATGGCGTAGAGCCCGCCGCGGATGAGTGCCCAACCGAGCTCGCCGAGCGCGATGTCGCCGGGCGAGAGCGGGGTCGACAGGATCGACGTGAACGTCTTGTTGTAGTTGAGCTTGAAGAAGAAGTTGAACGTGCTCTCGGTGATCGCGCCGTTCATCGCCGCACTGGCCAGCAGGGCCGGCGCCACGAAGGTTTGATAGCTGATCGGCTGGCCCCCCGGTCCCGGGATCGTGCCGATGAGCGCGCCGAGCCCGAAGCCGATCCCGAGCAGGTAGAAGAGCGGCTCGAAGAAGCCCGAGAGCAGGATCATCCAGCCGTGCTTGTAGACGTACAGGTTGCGCTCGATCAGGCGCAGCGAGCGCCGGCTGCCGATCCCAAAAGCCGGGATCACCCGAAGCGCGGTCATCCGCGGATCAGCCGGCTGCGGATGTTGCGGACCATCAACCAGGCGCCGACGCCGGTCAGGATCGCCAGGTAGAGGACGTGGATCACGGCGGCGACCGGGTCGTCGACGATGGTTCCGAGCGAGAGGCCGCGGGTCAGGGCGACGCCGTGGTAGAGCGGCGTCAGCCAGGCGAGGGCCTGGAGCGCGCTCGGCAGCGAGGCGATCGGGAAGAACGTTCCGGAGAAGAGGAAGAGCGGCGTGATCCCGAAGCGGAAGATGGCCGAGAACTTGTTCGGGTTCTTCTGGGTCGCCGAGAACGCCGCGAGCGGCGCCGCGAAGGCCAGCCCGGTCAGGACCGCGGCTGGTATGGCGAGCAGGATGAGTGGCGACTGGGCCGCGCCGAACAGGACGATGACGAACGTGAAGATCGTCGAGATGAGGGTCAGCCGCGCGGCCATCCAGGCGAGGTTGCCCAGGGCGATATCGCGCGGCGAGATCGGCGTCGCGTGCATCGCGTGGAAGATCTTGTTCCAGACGAGGCCGGCCATGATCGGGAAGGTGGCCTCGAACGACCCCGTCTGCATCGCGGTCGCCGCGAGGAGGCCGGGCGCCAGGAAGACGAGGTAGGGCACGCCGCCGAGCGCCGCGCTGTTCGACACGTAGCCACCCAGCCCGAGGCCCATCGCGCTGAGGAACATCACCGGCGAGAGGAACGAGCTGAAGATCGAGGCCCGGAAGGTGCGCCGGTACTGGAGGAGGCGGTGCTCGAAGACGCGACCGATGGTCGATGTCGGGCGGGCGAATGCGGCCATCGACGCCGCCTACTCGATCAGCGAGCGGCCGGTCAGGCGCAGGAAGACGTCTTCGAGCGACGAGCGGCGGACGAGGACGGTCTCGGGCTTGAGGCCGCGCTGGTGGACGGCGACGGCGGCCGCCTCGCCATCATCGGCGTAGAGCAGGACCCGGTCGGGCAGGTGCTCGACCCGCTCGGCGATGCCATCGAGCTGGCCGTCGAGGGTTTCGGCGATGCCGGGCGCGAAGCGCAGTTCGGTCACCTCGCGCGTCGAGTAGCGCTCGATCAGCTCCCGCGGGCTTCCCTCGGCCACGATCTTCGCCTTGTCCATGACGACGAGGCGGTCGCACAGCTGCTCCGCCTCGTCCATGTAGTGGGTCGTCAGCACGAGCGTCACGCCCTGCTGCTTGAGCCGGTAGAGCCGGTCCCAGAGAAGGTGTCGCGCCTGCGGATCGAGCCCGGTCGTCGGCTCGTCGAGGAGCAGGACGGTGGGTTCGTTGATGAGCGAGCGGGCGATGGTCAGCCGCCGCTTCATCCCGCCCGAGAGCGGCTCGACCTGGTCGTCGGCGCGTTCGGTCAGCTGCGCGAACTCGAGCAGCTCGTCGGCGCGGCGGCCCACCTCGGTCCGGCTCAGCCCGAAGTAGCGCCCGTAGAGGGTCAGGTTCTCGCGGACCGTCAGTTCGAGGTCGAGCGTGTCGGTCTGGGGCGCCACGCCGAGGTTGGCGCGGATCTGCGGACCCTGGGTCGCGGGATCCATCCCCATCACCTCGAGCGTGCCGCCGCTGATCGGCGAGACGCAGCCGATCATCCGCATCGTCGAGGTCTTGCCGGCGCCGTTGGGCCCCAGGAAGCCGAACGATTCGCCGCGCGCGACGTCGAAGTCGATCGCGTCGACGGCCACGAAGT
>DAIOXD010000178.1:0-4288 GCA_036758145.1 Candidatus Limnocylindrales bacterium | reverse complement strand
GCGCGCAGCTCGACCGGGATGTCCTCGAAGAGCTGGTCGACCGATGTGAGGCCGAGGGCCCCGAGCATCCGGGCACGGTCGTCGGCCGTATGGGGACCGTATGGCATCGCGGTCGTCAGCCCGCCGCGACCAGGGCGTCGTAGGCTGCCGCGTCGAGGAGGTCGTCGACCTGGGTCGGGTCAGTGAGCCGGACGCGGATCATCCAGCCACCCTTGTACGGATCGGAGTTCACGAGCTCCGGGCTCGCGCCAAGATCCGCGTTGGCCTCGAGGACCTCGCCGCTCACGGGCGCGAAGAGGTCGCTCACCGCCTTGACCGATTCGACCACCCCGAAGGTGGCGAACTGCTCGAGCTTCCGGCCGGCGTCGGGCAGCTCGACGAAGACGATGTCGCCGAGCTGGTCGGCGGCGTAGGCGGTGATCCCGATCGTCGCCGACGCTCCGTCGACGCGGACCCACTCGTGATCCTTGGTGTAGTGCAGGTCGGTCGGCACCATCGGCGTCAGGTCTTCCTCCTGTAGAACGGCAGGGCGACGACGCGCGCCGGAACGCGGGCCTCGCGAATCTCGATCTCGACAACGGTACCCGGCTCCGCGTCGGTGGGTGTGACATAGGCCATCGCGATCGGGACGCCGAGCGTCGGCGACTGCGTCCCGCTGGTCACGACCCCGGTCCGCCGGTCACCCGACCAGACCGGGTAGCCGTGGCGCGCGATACCCCGGCCTTCGACGATGAGCCCGACGAGCCGGCGGGCCGGACCGTCACGGGCGACCTTCTCGAGCGCGGTCCGACCCACGAAGTCGCCCGGCTTGTCGAGCTTGACCACACGGCCGAGTCCGGCCTCGTACGGGTTCGTGTCGAGATCGAGCTCGTTGCCGTAGAGCGGCATCCCGGCCTCGAGCCTCAGGGTGTCCCGGGCACCGAGCCCGATCGGCAGCCCGCCCGCCGCCCGGACGGCCGGCAGCAGCGCCATCCAGAGTGCGGGGGTCTGCGCGGTGTCCACGAAGACCTCGAACCCGTCCTCCCCGGTATACCCGGTACGGGCGACCAGACCGGGGATCCCGGCGACGTGCCCCTCGGCGGCGGCGTAGTAGCGCAGTGCGCCCAGGTCGATATCGGTCAGCGGCGCGAGCGCCTCGACCGCGCGCGGGCCCTGGACCGCGAGGAGCCCCGTCGCCAGCGACCGGTCGTCAAGGACGGCCTTGAAGCCGGTCAGCCGCTCGGCCAGCGCATCCGAGACGATGCCCGCGTTCCCGGCATTGGCCACCACGAGGAAGCTCGTTTCGCCCAACCGGTAGACGATCAGGTCGTCGATGATCCCGCCGGCGGGCGTGCAGATCATCGAATACCCGGCGCGTCCGACCGCGAGGTTCGGCGGGTCCGAGACGAGCGCCGCCGCCAAGGCGGGCCCGGCCTCGGGTCCTTCGACGTACAGCTCGCCCATGTGCGACAGGTCGAACAGCCCGACTCGCTCGCGGACGGTCCGGTGCTCCTCGATGATCGAACCGTACTGGACCGGCATCAGCCAGCCGCCGAACTCGATGAGCCGCGCCCCGAGCTCGCGGTGCGTCTCGGTCAACGGCGTGAGGTGGACGGGCGTGTCCGTGGCGTCGGTCATGACGCGGCCTCCGCCGTCGCCGGCCCGTCCGGCGCGGGCGAGTCGGGCCCAGGGTCGTCTCTCGCCGCCCCGGCGAGCCGCTCGGCGGCCCGGGCGACGAGCGCTCGCTCGGTCTCGAAGGTGAGCATGGTCGCCGCCTGGTCGAAGGGGATCCAGCGCACCTCGTCGAACTCGTGGTCATGCCCTTCGAGCTCGCCGCCGATCGGTTCCATCAGGAAATAGTGGACGGTCTTGTGGATCCGGGCGCCGGACTGGACGAACCAGTACTCGATCGAATCGAGCGGACCGGTGATGCGGACCTCGAGACCGGTCTCCTCCCTGACTTCGCGAAGGGCGGTCTCCTCACGGGTCTCGCCTGGGTTCGGCGTGCCCTTCGGGAGCGTCCAGGTCCGTCCATCGCGTTCGCGCCGCCGCATCCCGACCACGAGCCACGGCTGCCCCGACTCGCGTCGCACGACGATCCCGCCGGCGGAGGTGGCGGTCGACGGCCTCAGCCGGACCACGGCGCCGACGCGGCGCCCGGACGTCGGGTCGCGCCGGGGCGCCCGGAGCGGGTCCATTCCATGGCCACCAGCGGACGCAGCCGCCCGCTTCGTTGCCGCCCCGAGACGGCCGGGTGGATGGACCGCCAGCCGGCTCGAAGGCGCGCCAGCGGGGCGACATCGGGACCGAGCAGGACGGTCGCGCCGACGCCCGGGGCGTGGAACGATCCGGACGGGCGGAGGCCAAGCCGGCGCTCCCGGACGCGGGTCGATGGGCGGACGAATCGCGCCGCCGGGCGCGCCGCGTACTTGGCCGCGATGCTGTGATCCATGGGAGGCTATGGTACCGGTTCAGGCGGGCGTTGCAAGGCCGATGCCAGCGCGGCGCGCATCTCATTCGAGACCTCCGGTGCCAGGGCGCCCCGGTCCTCCGCGAGCTCGATCTCGCGCCGCGCCGCCGCGACATACAACTCGAGGACGCCGGGCGCGTGCGCCCGGAGCGTGGCGAGATGCGCGACGAGTGTCCCGACGTCGCCCCGCGTCATGGGTCCGGTCAGCGCGGCCCGGATCCCGAGCGCTCGGGCGTTGCCGAGGGTGCCCTCGATGAGCGGTCCATAGACGGTCAGTGCGCCGGCCTCGTCGAGACCCGCCACCCGCCCCAGTTCCGCGATGGCATCGAGGAGGGCGACGAATCCCCCGGCAGCGAGGACGGCGGCGGCGTGATAGGCCGCCTTGGACCCTTCGGCCAGCCGGACCGCGGTCGCCCCGACCGCCTCGGCCATGTCGGCGAGCATTGCCGCCAGCTGGTCGTCGCCCTCGATGGCGACGGTCGCCCCATGGAGCGCGGCGACCGCGCGCTCAGTGTCGGCGAAGGCGACGAGCGGATGGAAGGCCCCGATCTGGGTGCCGGCGGCCATCGCCGGAGCGAGGACTTCGGCGCCGAGCGCGCCGCTGGTATGGACCATGGCCTGCCCGCTGTACATCCGGAGCGAGGCGGCGAGGGGCACGATGGTGTCGTCGGGGACGGTCAGGATGATGAGCTCTACCTCGTCGAGGATCGGTTCCGGGTCGGCGAAGACGCGGCTGACCTCGACCAGCGACCGGAACCGCTCCCGACGACCGGCATCCCGGCTCGCGACCGCGTGGATCGGCCAGCCGCCCCGGCTGAGGGCGACGCCGAGGGCCGTCCCGACCGCCCCGGCCCCGACGATGCCGATGATCGGTGGCTGACCGGGGCCGGAATGGAGGTGCGGGTGCGGATGGTCGCTCGGGTGCGTCTCGTCGCCGTGGCGGTGCGACCCCGGCGAGGGTGGGTCGAGATCGATGCCGGCCGCCTCGATGGCGGCCTCCGTGTCGGCGCGGTCGCGTCCGGGATCGTCGCCGGGCAGGTCGCCCCAGGCTCTCACGAGGCGGTCGGGGCGGCCGTCGGTCGAGCGGGGTACGCTTGCATGCCACGAGTGTAGCCAGCCAGCGAGGAGCGACGAGGTTGTCACCGATCGACCCATTCGGCGCCCGGGCCCCACTGGGCGACGGCCTGCCCGACGTCTATCGACTCGATGCCGTCGCGGACCGGATCGACCTCGTCAACCTTCCGGTCACGATCAAGATCCTGCTCGAGAACCTCCTCCGTCACGCCGGTGGCGACGCGGTCCGCGCGGAGGACGTGGAAGCCCTCCTGGCATGGCGGCCCGGGGGGGCGGCCGAGGCCGAGATCGTGATCGACAGCATTCTCAAGCACGCGCAGACCGGAGAGGTCGGGGACGGCAAGATTTTTGTGCTGCCCGTGGAGGACGCGATCAGGATCAGGACAGGCGAGCGGGGCGAAGCCGTCTTGGCGGCGCATGACGAGGATGAGCTTCCCGCCGGGATTTAGCCGGCGCCCAATCGGTTCGCGCATCGGCCGCCGGTATATGAGCAGCCAGTCACCGCTCGAAGCGACCAACGAGTCACACTCAAAAAACCAACGAAATGCAGGCAATTCAAATGTTAGGGGTCTGACTGTGTAAGTTGGATGTGTCAGCCAGCTGGATCGCGAAAGATGCGCACTTCCGTCCAGACCGACTGATTGCTGGCGCCTTTTACGGCGCCTAACTGAAAAGGTGCGACAGGCGGTGGGATGACTCTGGGTCTGACCGGCCTGACACGAGTGCCTGACTGGGGATCTGTCTCCCACCGCAGCCGCACCTGAT
>DAIOXD010000177.1:0-4299 GCA_036758145.1 Candidatus Limnocylindrales bacterium | reverse complement strand
GGCCACGAGCGCGACGAACGTCGCCCGCGACGCCACGATCTCGGTCCGCTTCAGCCAGCCGATGGACCGCCGGAGCACGGCGCGTGCCTTTGCGGTCTCGATCGCCGGGGCCGCTGTTGCCGGCAAGGTGACCTGGGCGGAGCGCGACACGGTCCTCGTCTTCACCCCGAATGCGCCGCTGCCGATCAGCGCGACGGTCGCGATGGACGTCGCGGTCGGCGCCAGGAATACTGCCGGGATCCCCCTGGCGACCGCCGCTCACGGCACGTTCCACACGGTGGCCGCGAGGGTCACGGCGGCAGCCAAGACCCCGAGCACGAGCGGGTCGACAGGTGGCAGCGCGGTCGGGGGCGGCAGCTGGGGCGCCGTCGAGGTCTACTACCTGGGCCTCATGAACTGCACCCGGACCGGCGGCTGGGTCACCTCGACCGGCGCTTGCAGTAGCCCCGGCGGCCGCAACGTCGCACCACTCAAGCTCGACAGCGGGATCTCGTCGAAGGTCAGCCGGCCGTACGCGAAGAGGATCGCCATCTCCGGCGACTGCAGCCACTTCATCGGCGGCAACCCCGGCGACCGGCTTCGTCGCGCCGGCTACACGAGCTATCGCTGGGCGGAGAATCTCGGCTGCCGGTCGGGCGGGGCGCGGGCGGCCGTGCTCGGCTCCCATCTCTTCTTCCAGAGCGAGAAGTCGTACGGTGGCGGCCACTACGTGAACATGATGAATGCGCTCTACGACCGGGTCGGCATCGGCGTCTGGGTCTCGGGCGGGCGCGTCCGGCTCGTGGTCGACTTCTACCACCCTTGACCGGACCTTCGGCAGGCTGACAACGGACAGGCCGCGCGCCAGGATCGGGTCGTGATCCGGAACGTCGTCATGCATCTGAACGGTGAGCAGCCGCTCCTCGCCGACCTCTTCGACCCGCCCGACTCGGGCGACGTCGGGGTTCGCTGCACGAACCTGCGCCAGATGAACGGCAAGCGCCCCGTCTTCGTCGATGACGTCGCCTCGATCTTCTTCTTCCCGTATCTGCACATCCGCTTCCTCGAGATCCCGCCGGGGGCGATGGCGGGCGGCGATCCCTCCCTGGCCGTCGCGACAGACGACGCGAGCGGCCCTGCGCCCGCCACCGAACCCGAAGCCGAGCCCGATCTCGAGATCGACGAGGACTTCCTGCGCCGGATCCGCGAGGTCTGACGAGGGGCTCACGAGGAGCCCACGAGGGCCGCATAAGGGTCCGCAAAGGACCCGGTGCTACACTCCCGCCCGTGCCCAAGAACCTAGTCATCGTCGAATCGCCTGCCAAGGCCCGCACCATCGAGCGCTATCTCGGTGCCGATTACCGCGTCCTGGCGTCCTACGGCCACGTCCGGGACCTGCCCGAAAACCCGGGCAAGGGCAAGTTCGGCGTCGATGTCGACCACGACTTCGCACCGGAGTACGTGATCTCGGACGACCGCCGCAAGCAGGTCGCCGACATCGAGAAGGCGGCCCGGACCTCCGACCAGGTCTTCCTGGCCACCGACCTCGATCGCGAGGGCGAGGCCATCGCCTGGCACGTCGCGGAAGCGGCCCACGTGCCGCCCGACAAGACCCTCCGCGTCACCTTCAACGAGATCACCGAGTCGGCCATCCGCGAGGCGTTCGCGCACCCGCGCCAGATCGACATGGACCTCGTCGACGCGCAGCAGACACGCCGGATCGTCGATCGCCTCGTCGGTTACACGCTGAGTCCGCTCCTTGCCAGGAAGGTCCAGCGGGGGCTCTCGGCCGGCCGCGTCCAGTCTGTCGCTGTCCGGCTCGTGGTCGAGCGCGAGCGCGAGATCGTCGGCTTCACGGCTCGCGAGTACTGGACGATCCAGGCGATCCTCGCCACGGCAGCCGGTGAGACATTCGCCGCGGATCTGGTGCGCGTCGACGGTGCGCCGATCGAGATCCCGGACGAGGCGACATCGGACGCGCATGTCGTTGCCATCCGCGACCTCGAGCCGGTCGTCACGAAGATCGGGACGCGCACGCAAAAGCGGTCGCCGGCGGCACCGTTCACGACGTCCACGTTGCAGCAGGAGGCGAGCCGTAAACTGGGCTTCAGCCCCAAACGGACCATGTCCGTCGCCCAACGCTTGTACGAGGGCATCGAGACCGGCGAAGGTCAGGTCGGCCTGATCACGTACATGCGCACGGACTCGACCGCGATCGCCGGCGTGGCGATGGGCGAGGCACGCGAGGTGATCGGCGAGCGCTACGGCCAGGGATTCACGATGCCGAAGGGCCGCGTCTACAAGACGAAGTCGAAGGGCGCCCAGGAGGCCCACGAATCCATCCGTCCCACCAGCTTCCGGCGGGACCCGGATTCACTGGCAGGATCGCTCAAGCCCGACGAACTGCGACTCTACCGGCTCATCTGGCAGCGGGCCCTCGCCTCGCAGATGGCGCCCAAGGAGCTCGAGACGACCACGATCGAGCTGGCCGACGGCGCCTATGAACTGCGCGCCTCGGCGACCAAGGTCCTGTTCGACGGCTTCGCCCGGGTCTACACCGAGGGTCGCGACGACGGCGCAACGGACGACGATGAGGAGACCGGACGCCTGCCCGCACTCGCGGACGGCGATCGTACGAGCGTCCGGGACGTGACGCCGACCCAACATTTCACCGAGCCGCCACCGCGCTTTACCGAAGCGACGCTCATCAAGGCGCTCGAGGAGCACGGCATCGGGCGTCCCTCCACCTACGCAGCCACGATCTCGACGATCACCGAACGCGGTTATGTCCGCGTGGAGGATCGTCGGCTCCGTCCGGAACCGGTCGCAGACATCGTGACCGATCTCCTGGTCGAGCATTTCGGCGACTACGTGGATGTGGCGTTCACGGCCCGGATGGAAGAGGAATTGGACGAGATCGCGGGAGGGAAGCGAGCGTGGGTCCCGTTCCTGCGCGGTTTCTACGTGCCGTTGAAGAAGCTGGTGGACGATAAGGGCGATGAGATCCAGCCTTGGGTCGAGACGACCGATGAGCTCTGTTCGGAAGGCCACCCGATGGTCATCCGGCTTGGTCGAAACGGACCCTTCATGGCGTGTTCGCTCTACCCCGAACACAAGGAGACGCGGCCAGTCCCGGGCGACGAGCCCCCACCCCAGGAGGGTACGGGCGAGGTCTGCCCGGAGTGCCAGCTCGGAACGCTGGTCAGCAAGACCGGGCGATTCGGGCCGTTCGTCGGCTGCTCGCGGTATCCCGACTGCAAATACATCAGGAAGGACGGCCCGCCGCCGCCCGACCCGCTCCCGTTCGAGGTCATCTGCCCGAAGAACAACGATGGGCATCTCGTGCCGCGCCGGGCCCGTCGGACCGGCAACGTCTTCTGGGGCTGCTCCAACTATCCCCGTTGCGACTTCACGACCAACAACGAACCACTCGGTGGCCTGCACGACACCGATGACGGCCCGCTCGCCCGCAAGGACGCAACGGCCATCTGCCTCAAGTGCGGGTCCACGAGCGACACCCCGGCCGACGCCATCGTCCCCGGCCAGCGCTACGCGGGCGGCCCGCCGAACCCCGAGGCGCTCGCTCGACCGGCGCGCGCTCGTGGCGGTCCGAGGGCGGGCGGCCCCGCAAGGTCCAGCGCCCGACCACGGGGCGGCGCGCGATCCGCCGGTCGAACCACGACCCGGCGTACCCGACCCGCAGAGCCGGCCGCCGACGCGTGAGCGGGGAGCCGGCCGGTCGATCGACCGATCCCGCGACCGACTCCGCGACCGACCCAGCGCTGGCGCGCTTCCTCCGGTCCCTCGCCGCGCGCGACGCCTCGCCGCACACCCAGCGTGCGTACGCGACCGCGGTCGGTGCCTATCTCGGCTGGCTGGCCACGCGCGGGACCGATTGGCGGCACCCCGGGCGGGCCGACCTCCGGGCCTATCTCGCGATCCTGGCTGAGGACCACGCTCGCTCGTCGGTCGCGCAGCGGCTGGCCGCCATCCGGTCCTTCCACCGATGGGCCACGCGGAGCGATCTGGCGCCCGGCGATCCGTGGGGCGCGATCGCGACGCCCCGCCTGCCGCGCCGGCTCCCCAAGGTCCTCGAGGTGGAACAGGTGAACGCCCTGCTCGCGGTCGTCGAGGCGGACCTCGAACGGCCGCCGGGCGACGACCCTCATCGGGCGGCGTTGCGGCTGGCTCTGGCGCTGCGCGACCGCGCGCTGGTCGAGACCGCCTATGCGGCCGGTCTTCGGATCAGCGAGTTGGCCTCGGCCGAGCTGGGCGCCCTGGACCTGCGGCGTGGCGAGGTCCGCGTGCTGGGCAAGGGCC
>DAIOXD010000176.1:0-4335 GCA_036758145.1 Candidatus Limnocylindrales bacterium | reverse complement strand
GCGACCAAGGACGGCTGTCCGATCAGCGTCGCCCTGGCGGGCAATGTGGCGCTCAGCGTCGAGGCGACGCTCGAGGCATAGGACCCGGATCGTCGACGCCGGCGCGCTCGGACTCCACGGCCTCTTTCCATTCTCGCGCCAGATGAACGTTAGGAATCGCGTTCTGCCGTCGAATGCTTGAAACGAGCCTGTTTCGTCTCTATCCGGTCGCCCATTGACCGTATGGGAACCCGCAGGGTCACACCCGCTTCCCAACAGGCATCCCACGAATGTATGGGGACGTTGACGAAACAGTGACGCAGCAGCTCTGGCGCCCGAGATCGGGCTTGTTTCGGCATCTCGACACCGCATCGAATTTCACGAGCTAGATGGGCTGAGGGCAGTCGGACGGTCCCGTTCAGGTCCCAGGAACTCGATGCGATCGCCCGGGTGGACCTCGAGGAAGATGAGGACGGCGGTGACTGGTTGACCGACTAGGACGGGTCGACTCTGGCCGGCGTGCGGCGGACCGCTCGGCATCGGGTAGGCCCTGCACATCCCGACAGCAGCGCCGCGACCGCCACGATCCAGACCGCTCGCCGCATCCCGCCCCTCCTGTGCCGACGCCCAGCCGAGTCCACACCACGGTCGACCACAGGGACTGGGCCGTCAACACGAATTTCGGGATGCGGCCTACCCGATCGTCAGGAGCCGCCGCGGGTTTGCCACCGTCATCGTCTCGATCTCGGCATCGGAGACGCCGGCCGCGCGCAGGCGCGGCAAGAACGTCTGGGCGAGATGGACGTAGCCGTTGCCACCGTAGCGGGCGAGCTGCGAGTCGTTGCACACATCCTGGCTGAGGAAGAGCCGATCGGCATGACCACGTGAGAGCAGCTCGCAGGCGAGCTCGACCGTCCGGTCTTCGTCGTGCCGTTCCTTGGGCCAGGGCATCCCGAGGAAGTCGAATTCGAGGTTCGCGCCGCGCTCGATGATCGCGAGGTAGTGGTCGAGGACCGGGTACGAATCGGCGTGGCCGATGATCACCCGGGCGGGATCGGCGCCCTCCTCTTCGAAGATGCGCAGCTGGGCAAGGCCGACATCCGAGAGGACGCCATGGGTCGTGATCGCCAGCCCGGTCCGTCGAGCCGCGCGGGCCGCCGCCCGGTGGACCCGCTCCTCGGAGGGCAAGAGCCAGGGCTTGTCGGTCCCGATCTCGCCGATGATCCCGGGCCGGACCCCACTCTCGCCCAGCCCATCGGTCACCTCGCGAACCAGCTCGTCGGCGAGGTCATCAACCGAGCGCCGGTCGATCCGCGCCGCGGGCGGGTAGTAGGCGGTCCGATACCAGCCACAGCCCATCACGATATGGAGGCCGCTCGCCTCCGCCAGGCCGCGCAGCCAGACCGGGTCGCGCCCGACACCGGGCAGGGTCAGGTCGACCAGACCGCCGCCGCCGGCCGCGCGGAACCGGGCGAGCTCTTCGAGGATGACCGGCTCGTTGCGGGTCAGTTGCCAGTAGTCCCAGCGGCCCTCGATGTGCCACAGCGCGATCTGGGTGTGTTCGTGCGGGAGCGTGACGCCGAGCTCCGCCGGATCGAGCGGGCCGAGGACGGTCTGGACGTGGGCCATGGGCCGCGATGCTACGCCGTCGCGACGCGCTCCGGGAGGGTCGGGCGGGTGGCGCCGGCGGCGAGCATCAGCTCGAGGATCGCGCCGGCGCGGCGCTCGAGGTCGGCCGGACGGTAGGCGCTGCCGGCCTCGATCCGTTGGAGCATCAGGCCATCGAGCAGGGCCAGCAGGCCACGGGTCACGGCATCGACATCGATCCAGTCCGGCAGCTCGCCATCGATCACGCCCTGGCGCAGGATCATCCCCCCGGCACCGGCGAACCGCTCGCGACGAGCAGAAAGCATCTCGCGGACGCCCGGTTCGCGGTCGGCCTCCGCCCAGGCCTGGACGAGCGTGATCTGGCCCGGGCCGCCGGCGAACTCGTCGATCGTCTCGACATACAGCCGGATGGCGATGGCCAGCCGCTCGGCGGTCGTCCTCGCCGGCGCGAGCCGATCGGCCAGGTCATCGAGCCCGCGAGCGGCGATCTGGTCGCAGGTCAGCCGGATGAGTTCGTCCTTGCCGGAGAAATGGGTATAGATCGCGCCGACCGAGAGCCCGCTCTCCCGGACGACGTCGGCGATGGTCGAGGCGTGGTAGCCCTTCTCGCTGAAGACCCGCATCGCCGCGTCCAGGATCCGGTCGCGGACCTCCTGTTCATGGGCGGCGCTGATGCGTGGCACGTCGACTCCCGGCTGTGACGAATAAGAGAACGTCTGCTCGGGGCAATGTAGCCCAGTCTCACGCTCATCGCAACCATCCGGGATTGACAAAACGAATGACCATTCTCTATCTTTGCGGCGTTCGACCCGCCCGTGAGGATCCCGATGTTCAGTCGCTGGGGAGCGTTCGTCTACCGGTTCCGACGCCCCGTCTTCCTGATCGCCGTGGTGATCGGCCTCGCCAGTACCGTGCTCGCGACGCGGGCGTCATCGGCCCTGTCGTCGGGCGGCTGGCTCGATGCCAACTCCGAATCCGCGGCCGTCTCGGCTCGGCTCGACACGCAGTTCGGGTCGGGCAAGAGTTCGGTCATCGCGCTCTTCCGGGCGGGGTCGCCCGGCGCCGATGCCACGTCGAAGGCATTCCAGGGCGCGATCGCCACCTCGGTCGCCGGCCTGACCGGGGCGCCGCACGTGACGGGGATCCTCGGCTATGCACAGACGGGCGATCGCCGATTCATCAGCACCGCCGGCGACGCCGCGTACGTGGTCATCCAGCTCGACCTGACCGACGAGCAGTCGGTATCGGTGGTCGACGAGGTCCGCGCCGCGATCGTCCCGCCCTCGGGCTACACCGACCAGCTGACCGGCTACGGGCCGATCACGAAGGACTCGGCCGAGCAGTCCGAGAAGGACCTCCAGCGGGCCGAGACCGTCTCGCTCCCGGTCGTGGCGCTCGTGCTAGTCCTCGTCTTCGCCTCGATCATCGCGGCCGGGATGCCGCTGCTGGTCGCCGGCCTGGCCATCCCCGGCAGCCTCGCGCTCATCTACATCGTGGCCCAGCAGGTGGAGATGAGCATCTTCGTGCTCAACATCGCGACGATGCTCGGGCTCGCGCTCGCGATCGACTATTCCCTGTTCATCGTCAGCCGGTTCCGCGAGGAACTGCGGCGCGGCCGGACGGTCGGCGAGGCCGTCGAGCGTGCCGTGGCGACCGCTGGCAAGGCCGTCGTGTTCAGCGGCGTCGCGGTGGCGATCGGCCTGTCCGGACTGCTCCTCTTCGCGGCGCCCGCGATCCGTTCGATCGGGATCGCCGGGGCGCTCGTCGTCCTGTGCTCGGTCGTCTTCGCGCTGACCTTCCTGCCGGCGATCCTCGGGATGCTCGGCCATCGTGTCAACGCGCTGTCGCTGGGCGGCCTCCGCCGCAGGATCCGGCCGGTCGCCGACGGCGCCGAGCCGGCACGGACCGGCCGCTGGGAACGGCTCGCGCACGCCGTCATGCGCCGGCCGTTCGCCGTCCTCGTCCCGACCCTCGCGATCCTGTTGATCGCCGGCAGCCCGTTCCTCGACCTCCAGCAGGGCGTCCCCGGCGCCGAGATCTACCCGCCGGGCGTCGAGAGCCGCGACGCGTATGTCGCCCTCCAGACCGAATTCGCACCGGGTGAGACGACGCCGATCGTGATCCTCGCCGATGTCACGGGATCGCCGACCAGTCCCGCCGATATCGCGGCGCTCGATGCCTACGCGGCGCAGGTCGATGCCCTCCCGGGGATCGACCGCGTGGAGAGCCCGTTCACCATCGCGGACCCGGCGACCGGTATGACGCTGCCTCCTGACCAGGTCGCCGCGCTCTACGCGCTTCCCGCCGACCAGCGTCCCGCGGAGCTCGACGCGCTGCTGGCGCGATACATCCGCGGATCGACGGTCCGTCTCGACGCGATCAGCCCGCTGGCGCCATCCCGACCGGCCGCCACGGACCTCGTCCCGCAGATCCGGGGCATCGTCCCGGGCACGGGGATCTCGACGACGGTCGGCGGCAGCGCCGCGATCGGCCACGACTTCCTCGTCTCGCAGGCGCAGCGCGCGCCGTATGCGGTCGGGCTCACGCTCTTCGCCAGCGGCGCGATCCTCTTCCTGCTGTTCGGATCGCTGATCATCCCGGTCAAGGCCGTGATCATGACCCTGCTCTCGATCACCGCCAGCTTCGGGGCGATGGTCTGGATCTTCCAGCAGGGCAACCTCGCCGACATCCTGCATTTCACCCCGCTCGGGTACACCATCGCGGGCAACCCGATCATCATGTTCTCGG
>DAIOXD010000175.1:0-4371 GCA_036758145.1 Candidatus Limnocylindrales bacterium | reverse complement strand
GTCCTTGACGATCGTCCCGATGCGCACGCCGAGGTAGTCCATTGCGCCCGGATGATACCGGCAGGGACCGCCGCCGGCCAAGCCGAGGCCAGTCCGAAGGCGGCTGGGAGGATCGGGAGCGAGCGCACCCCAAGGTGCGTGAGCGAGCGCCCGGAGGCGACAACGCACGGATCGGCCGCCAGGTTCGCCGCCTCCTCAAGGCGATGACCGTGATCGTCCTGCTTGGCGCTCCGGGCGCCGGGAAGGGCACGCAGGCTCCGGCGCTCGCGGAGCGGCTGGGCGTCCCGGTCCTGGCATCGGGCGATCTGCTGCGGGCCGCGGTCGCCGACGGCACCGCCCTGGGCCGCGAGGCCGACCGATACATGAGCCGCGGCCAGCTCGTCCCCGACGACACGATCGTGCGCGTCTTCCTCGACCGCCTCGGGGCGGGCGATGCCGTGGGCGGAGCCATCCTCGACGGTTTCCCCCGGACCAAGGTCCAGGCCGAGGCCCTCGACGCGGCGCTGGCCGAGGCCGGACGGCGGGTCGATCGGGCGGCCTACCTCGACGTCCCGCTCGAGGACCTCGTCAAACGGATGGCGAATCGGCGCATCTGCACCGCCAACGGCCACGTCTACAACCTCGTCTCCAACCCGCCGCGGGACGACGCCAGGTGCGATCTCGACGGCTCCGAGCTGGTCCAGCGCGCGGATGACGAGGAGGCCACCGTCCGGGCGCGGATGGCCCAGCAGGTCCCGCCGCTCCTCGAGGTGGTCGACCACTATCGGCGTCGCGGCATCCTGACCACGGTCGACGGCCGGCAGCCGATGGAGGTCGTGACCGAATCGCTGATGGCCGCGCTCAAGGGCGTCGGGGTCGTCTGACGATGGTCACCCGCAAGTCCCGCTCCGAGATCGAACGGATGCGCCGCGCCGGGCGCGTGGTCGCCGAAGTCCTCGATCGGATCGAGGCCGAGCTGAGGCCCGGCGTCTCGACCGCGCACCTCGACGAGATCGCCGAAGCGCATATCCGCGCATCGGGCGCGCTGCCCTCCTTCAAGGGCTACCCCGGCATCAACCCGCGGCGGCCGTTCCCGGCCAGCGTCTGCATCTCGATCGACGACGAGATCGTCCACGGCATCCCCGGCCAACGGACGATCCGCTCCGGCCAGATCGTCTCGGTCGATGCCGGTGCGATCGTCGACGGCTGGCATGGCGATGCCGCGCGGACGTTCTACGTCGGCGACCCGCCGCCACAGGTTGCCGAGCTCATCGACCTGACCCGTGAGGCGATGCTGGCAGGCATCGCGGCCGCGATCCCGGGCAACCACATCGAGGACATCTCGGCCGCGGTCGAGGCGGTCGCCGCGCGCGCCGGGCTCGGGGTCATCCGCCAGTTCGTCGGTCATGGCATCGGCACCGCGATGCACGAAGAGCCCCAGATCCCGAACTTCCGGACCGGGCGACCCGGCCGCAAGCTCGAAGCCGGCCTGTGCCTGGCCATCGAGCCGATGTTCACCCTCGGCGGCTACGACACCGTGATCAAGCCCGACGACTGGACGGTCGTCACCGCCGACGGTTCGCTGGCGGCCCATTTCGAGCATTCGATCGCCGTGACCGACAACGGCCCCGAGATCCTGACGGTGGCGTGATGGTGCGGTTGCCGGGTTCGTTCATGTTTGGTAACCTATGCGTTCGTGTGTCGGCCCGGTCGGGCCGGCACTGCGCGTGAGAAAGGGAAGCACGAACACCAGTGGCGAAGCGAGATGCGATCGAAGTGGAAGGAACGGTCATCGAACCGCTCCCCAACACCATGTTCGCGGTCGAGCTGGAGAACGGCCACCGGGTGCTCGCCCACATCAGCGGCAAGCTTCGGATGAACTTCATCCGCATCCTGCCCGGTGACCGCGTCCGAGTCGAGTTGTCGCCATACGACCTGACCCGCGGCCGGATCACCTACCGCCTCAAATGAACACGACCCGCAATTGAAACGATCGAGGATCCGTTGAAAGTCAGAGCTTCCGTCAAGGCGCGCTGCGACAACTGCAAAGTCATCCGTCGCCATGGCACGGTGATGGTCATCTGCACCAACCCGAAGCACAAGCAGCGGCAGGGGTAACCGATGGCACGTATCGCCGGCGTCGACATCCCCCGAGAGAAGCGGGTCGAGGTCGCCCTCACCTATGTCTTCGGGATCGGCCTGCCCACGAGCCAGAAGATCCTCGCCCAGACCAATATCAACCCCGACACCCGGGTCCGGGACCTCACCGAGGAGCAGGTCAATCGGCTGCGCGAGCTCATCGACCGGCGCTACAAGGTCGAGGGCGACTTGCGCCGCGAGGTGGCGCTCAACATCAAGCGCCTGATCGAGATCGGCTCGTATCGCGGCGTGCGGCATCGCCGCAATCTGCCGGTCCGTGGCCAGCGGACCAAGACCAACGCTCGCCAGCGTCGCGGACCCAAGAAGACGGTCGGCGTCAGGCGCAAGAAGTGACGAAGGACTGACGAGGCATGGCGGAACGCAAGCGCGCGGTCAAGACACGTCGGCGTGAGAAGAAGAACGTCCCGCAGGGGCACGTTCACATCCAGGCCACGTTCAACAACACGATCATCACCATCACCGACCTCAACGGCGCAGTCATCAGCTGGGGCTCGGCCGGCGTGGCCGGCTTCAAGGGTTCCCGCAAGAGCACCCCGTATGCCGCGGCGCTCTCCGCCGATGGCGCCGCCAAGCGTGCCATGGAGCATGGCATGCGCCAGGTCGAGGTCTACGTGAAGGGTCCGGGCGCCGGCCGTGAGCAGGCGATCCGTTCGCTCCAGGCGGCCGGGCTCGAGGTCAGCGCCATCACCGACGTCACCCCAATCCCGCACAACGGCTGCCGCCCGCCCAAGCGGCGTCGCGTCTAGAGCCCCTGAGGACCCATGGCCCGTTATACCGGATCCGTCTGCCGCCTCTGCCGACGGGAGGGCGCCAAGCTCTTCCTGAAGGGGAGCCGCTGCTACTCCAAGAAGTGCTCGTTCGAGCGGCGCCCGACGCCGCCCGGACAGCACGGCGTTCGTCGCCGCAAGGTCGGCGAGTACGGCCTCCAGCTGCGCGAGAAGCAGAAGGTCCGCCGCACCTACGGCGTCCTCGAGCGCCAGTTCCGCAACTACTTCGTCGACGCCGAGAACCGGCCCGGCGTGACCGGCGAGAACCTGCTTCGGTCGCTCGAGCTGCGGCTCGACAACGTCGTCTACCGGATGGGCATCGCGGCCTCTCGGGCCCAGGCCCGGCATTTCGTGGCGCACGGCCATTTCGCCGTCAACGGCCGGCCGACCAACATCTCGTCGTTCCAGCTCAAGCCCGGCGACCGGATCGAGGTGCGCGAATCCCATCGTGCCCGTGAGCCGTTCAAGATCGCCAAGGAGACCCTCCGGTCGCACCAGGCGCCGGAGTGGCTGTCGATCGACGCCGCGAGCCTGACCGGGGCCGTCGTCGCACCACCATCCCGCGACCAGATGCCGCTCGATCTCAACGAGCAGCTCGTGGTCGAGTACTACTCGAGGTAACCCGCACACATGATCGAACTCGAGAGCCCGCAGATCGAGCCCGTAGAGGAAGCCGGAACGTATGCCAAGTACGAGGCCGGACCGCTGCAGGCCGGCTACGGCGTCACCCTCGGCAACGCCCTTCGGCGCGTCCTCCTGTCGTCCCTCGAGGGGGCGGCCGTCACGAGCATCCAGATCCGTGACATCTACCAGGAGTTCTCGACCATCCCGGGCGTCAAGGAAGACGTCACCCAGATCGTCCTGAACGTCAAGAAGCTGCGCCTCAAGAGCTATGCGGCGCACCCGGTCCAGCTCCGGCTCATCAAGAGCGGTGCGGGCGCGGTCACGGCCGCCGACATCGCCGAGTCGGCCGATGTCGAGATCGTCAATCCCGACCTGGTGCTGATGACCCTCGATACGGGCGATGTCACGATCGAGATGGACCTGACGGTCGAGCGCGGCGTCGGCTACCTGGGCGCCGAGCGCGCCGAGGCGCTGCCGATCGGTGTCATCGCGGTCGACGCGATCTTCACGCCGGTGCGCAAGATCAACTACTGGGTCGAGAGCATGCGCGTCGGTCAGATGACCAACTACGACAAGCTCACGATCGAGATCGAGACCGACGGCACGATCGGGCCGGAGGAGGCGCTCAGCCGCTCCGCGGAGATCCTGGTCAACCAGTTCCGGCCGTTCGTCACCGTCGGCATGGCGGCCGTCCCGGTCGTCGCCGCCACGGGCGCTGCCGCGCTCCCGGCGAACATGCTGGACATGCCCATCGAGGAGCTCGACCTCCCGATGCGCGCCTACAATTCGCTCAAGCGCAACAACATCGTCAAGGTCGGCCAGCTCCTCCAGCTGAAGGACG
>DAIOXD010000174.1:0-4375 GCA_036758145.1 Candidatus Limnocylindrales bacterium | reverse complement strand
CCTGCTCGCCGCGCCGGCGAACCGGATCTTCCTCGTCGGGGATGACGACCAGTCGATCTACGGCTGGCGGCTGGCCGACGTCCGGAGGATCCTCGGTCTCGAGGGGCTCCTGCCGGGGCTTCGGCGGGTCGATCTCGAGGTGAACTACCGCTGCCCGAGCCCGGTCGTGGAACGGGCTGTCCGCCTCGTGGCGTACAACAGCGAGCGCTTCACCAAGGCGATCCGGGCGGGCCCGGCCGCCACGGGCCGGCTCGTCCTCGCACCCGACCCGTCCGACGAGATCGTCCGCATCGAGCGCGCCATGCGGGGCTGGCCGGACGATGGGACGACGCGCGCCGTCCTGGCACGCACGAACCGTGAGCTCCTGCCGGCGGTCGTCGTCGCCCTGCGACTGGGCCTGCCTTTCAGAGCGCCCCGGCTCGAGTTGCTCGTCGACTCACCGGCCGTCGACCGCCTGCTCGACCGCGCCGCGACGCTCGTCACCAACGACGAGCCGCTGCTGGTCACCTTGGGCCGCCTCCGCGACGAAACGGACGAGTCCGCGGCCAGGGAGATCGCGGAGGCCATGCTCGGCTGGGCGGTCGGGCACGCCGACCTGGGCGCACTTGCCGCCACGATCGAGGAGACGCGAGCCCGACTGGCCGACCTGCGCCGCGACGACGCGCCCCTCACCCTGGCAACGGCCCACGCGACCAAGGGCCTCGAATTCGACCATGTCGTCGTGGTCGGGATGGAGGTCGGGCGATTTCCCAGCGCCCGCGCGGTCGGCCAGGCCGACGACCCGGTTCGTGCCCATGAAGAGGAGCGGCGACTCGCGTACGTTGCCTGGACGCGGGCCCGTCGCTCGCTGACCCTCCTGTACGACCCGACGGTCCCCTCGCCGTTCCTGCTCGAGGCATTCACCCCGGATGAGCTCGGGCTCAGCCCCGCGCCCGGTTGAGCTCGCGGACGAGCCGGTCGATCGAGTCGAGGAACGGCTCGGTCAGGTCGGCCGGGAGGACGTCGCGGATCGAATCCTTGACGCCGTACGCGGCGCGGGAACGGGTCGCAGTGGCGCGGAGGGCCCATGGCTCGTCGTCGCGCAAGCGGTCGGGGAGCGGTTCGAGGTAGGCTACCCAGCGAGCCGTGCCGATGGCCCGGGCTGCGGCCAGCAGTCGGTCGGCGTGGCGAGCCGCGACCAGCCCCGCCTCATCGATCGCCGGGTGCTCGTGCCGCGCGATCCGCCGGGAGACGGCTCCCGCCCGTGCCTCGGTCATCCCGGGTCAGTCGTCCCCGCTCTTGGTGCCCGTCGCTTCGGCTCCGTCGGCGGCCGGGTCGGGCGGCGCGAGGAGGAGGAGCGGGAGCCGCTTGCGCTCGGAGCCATTGACGAGGATCCGGAACGAGTAGTCGCCGGGGGCCGGGAAGGACAGGTTCCAGAGGTCGATCGAAAAGGTCAGGACGGCGTCGCGCGCATCGCGCTGGCTGCGCGCCACGAGGCTCCCCGTGGCGCCCGCCACTTCCCCGCCGTCGGGATCCAGCAGGACGAATCGGATCTCGTGCTCGCGGTCGGTCTCGGGGGCGGTCACCTGGAGCCCGATGACGAGCGCGAGATGCGGGTGACGGAGCGGGAAGCGGCGCCCGCCGATGCGCGCCACACCGCCGCCGAGGACGTGGAATTTCTGCCCCGGGACGGTCTCGGCGGCATCGGCCAGGAAGGCGAAGTCGATGTCCGGCATCCGCCTATGCTACCCGCCGCACGGCTTCGGACGACGCGTTCGTCAGCGGACCTTGGTCGCCGCCGCCGCGCGCTTGCGAGACGGCGCGATCCGGATCGTGGGCGCCGCCGCCTTGTGCCCATTCCCGCGCCCGGAGCCCGGCCCGGCGCGACCGGCCTCTTCGGCAAAGGTCACATCCGACAGTGGCACGAGTGGCTCGCCGCGCAGGACGCGGGCGAGGTACTCCCCGGTCGCCGACGCCTTGACCCGCGCGACCGCCTCGGGTGTCCCCTTGGCGATGATCCGTCCGCCGCGGTCGCCGCCCTCAGGCCCGAGGTCGACGATCCAGTCGGCGGTCTTGATGACGTCGAGGTTGTGTTCGATGACGAGCACGGTGTTGCCACCATCCACGAGCCGATGGAGGACCTCGAGCAGCTTTTCGACGTCGGCGAAATGAAGCCCGGTCGTCGGCTCGTCGAGGACATAGAGCGTGCGTCCCGTCGCCCGACGTGAGAGCTCCGTCGAGAGCTTGACTCGCTGCGCCTCGCCGCCCGACAACGTCGTCGCCGGCTGGCCGAGATGGACGTAGCCGAGACCGACATCATTGAGCGTCTGGAGCTTGGCTCTCACGTTCGGCACGGCGCTGAAGAAATCGAGCGCCTCGGCGATCGTCATCTCGAGGACATCCGCGATCGACTTGCCCTTGTAGTGGATCTCGAGCGCCTCGCGGTTGTAGCGCTTGCCGTGGCAGACCTCGCACGGGACGTAGACGTCGGGCAGGAACTGCATCTCGATCTTGAGGATGCCGTCGCCTTTGCAGTGCTCGCAGCGGCCGCCCTTGACGTTGAAGCTGAAGCGGCCCGGCGTGTAGCCCCGCAGGCGCGACTCGGGGACGCCGGCGAAGAGCTCGCGGATCGGCGTGAACAGGCCGACGTACGTGGCCGGATTCGAGCGCGGGGTCCGGCCGATCGGACTCTGGTCGATCTCGATGATCTTGTCGATGTACTCAGCCCCCTCCAGCCCATCGTGCGCCCCGACCGTCTCGCGCGAGCCATTGAGTTCTCGGGCGAGCGCCCGATAGAGGACCTCGGTGACGAGCGTGCTCTTGCCGCTGCCCGAGACGCCGGTCACCGCGACGAACGTGCCGAGCGGCACGTCGAAGTCGACGCCGCGCAGGTTGTGCTCGCGGGCCCCGAGCACCCTCAGCCGTTTGCCGCTCCCCTCTCGACGTGTCTTCGGGATCGGGACGGCCCGCTCACCGCGTAGGAAGGCCCCCGTCACCGAGCGCGGTTCGGCCAGCAGCAGCTCGAGCGGACCGTTGGCGATGATCTCGCCGCCATGCTCCCCCGCCCCGGGTCCGATGTCGACGACCCAGTCGGCGGTCCGGATGGTCTCCTCATCGTGCTCGACGACGAGGACCGTGTTGCCCAGATCGCGCAGCCGCGTCAGGGTCGCGATCAGCTTCGCGTTGTCGCGCTGGTGGAGGCCGATCGACGGCTCGTCGAGGATGTACAGGACGCCCATCAACGTCGTCCCGATCTGGGTCGCCAGGCGGATCCGCTGGGCCTCGCCGCCGGACAGCGTGACCGACGTCCGGTCGAGCGTCAGGTAGTCGAGCCCGACGTCGACGAGGAAGCCGAGCCGCGCCACGATCTCCTTGAGGAGCTGGTGGGCGATCGTCCGCTCGCGCTCGGTCAGGGTCGCCTCGAGCCCGGTCGCCCAGCGCAGCGCATCGGTGATCGACATCGTCGAGACGTCCCAGACGTTGAGGTCGCCGATGGTGACCGCGAGGATCTCGGGCCGAAGCCGCTTGCCACCGCAGACCGGGCACGGGCGGGAGACCATGAACTTCTCGAGCTCGGCCTTGATGTAATCGGAGTCCGTCTCGCGATAGCGGCGTTCGAGGTTGGTGACCACGCCCTCGAAGGTCGCCTTGTAGGTGTTCTCGCCGCGCTCGGTGCGGTAGCGGACGATGACCTTCTCATCCTTCTTGGCATACAGGACGTACTGGATCGCTTCGGGTGGCAGGTCCCGGATGGGCGCGTCGTAGTCCCAGCCGTGGGCGGCGGCGATGGCCTCGAGGATCTTGAGACGCCACGAGGCGTCGGTCGGCATCCGCGCCCACGGCACCAGCGCGCCGCGAGCGAGGCTCTTCGATCGGTCCGGGATGACGAGGTCGGGGTCGATCTCGAGCTTGGTCCCGAGGCCCGCGCAGCCTGGGCACGCGCCGTGCGGGGAGTTGAACGAGAACGAGCGCGGCTCCAGGTCGTCGATGGTGAAGCCGTCGTATGGACAGCTGTACTTCTCGCTGTAGCGTCGCTCCTCGAAGCTCGGCTCCTCGCCGTCACGTGGTGCCGGCGCGATCAGGACGACGCCCTCGCCGAGGCGTATCGCGGTCTCGATGGAGTCGGCCAGCCGGCTGGCGTCCGGATCCGGGATCGGGAGCCCGGTCTCGGGATCGATCGGGCGGCCGTCGGGCGCTCGCGCCGCATCCTCGACGCCCTCCGGCGGGTCAGCGTGGCGAACGATGTAGCGGTCGACCACGACCTCGATCGAGTGGCGCTTGTACTTGTCGAGCGTGGGCGCGTCGGTGATGTCGACCATCTCGCCATCGACCCGGACGCGGACGAATCCCTGGCGCCGGGCGCCATCGAAGACGCGGTCGCCCTCGGTCTTGCGGT
>DAIOXD010000173.1:0-4380 GCA_036758145.1 Candidatus Limnocylindrales bacterium | reverse complement strand
GTCCGCTCGAAGTAGCGTCCGAGGACGGGCGTCAGGTTCTGGCTGGCGTCGGAGGTCACGGTCGGGCTGGCTCCTGGTTCGGCGGGGTCCGTCGAGTATATCGACCGGCCATCGTGGCGAACTCCGAGATCGGAGCCGCGGCACGAGGCCCGGCCGCGTAGGATGCCGTCATGGTCGACTTCACGCTGAGCCACGAGAACCGGCTCGTGCAGCAGGCGGTCCGGGCGTTCGCGGAGGCCGAGATCGCCCCGTATATCCGCGACTGGGACGAGAAGGGCGAGGTCCATCGCGAGATCTTCGACCGGATGGGCGAGCTCGGGTTCCTGGGCGCACCGATCCCCGAGGCCTACGGCGGGGGCGGGATGGACTACCTCAGCTTTGCCATCCTGTGCGAGGAGCTGGAACGTGCCGACACCTCGTTCCGTGTCGTCCAGAGTGTCCATGTCGGACTGAACTCCCTGGCCCTGCTCCAGTGGGGGACGGAGGAGCAGCGTCAGCGCTGGCTGGTCCCGCAGGCCCGAGGCGAGAAGCTGGCGACATTCGGCCTGACCGAGCCCGGCGTCGGGACGGATGCGGGCAACCTCGCCACGACGGCCCGCCGCGATGGCGATGGCTACCGGCTCAACGGCCAGAAGATCTGGATCTCGCTGGCGGACATCGCCGACCATTTCCTGGTCTTCGCCTCGGTCGATCGCTCCAGGAAGCACAAGGGCGTCACCGCCTTCATGCTCGAGCGCGGGATGGCGGGCCTATCGACCGGCACGCTCCACGGCAAGCTGGGCATCCGGGCCGGGAACACCGGCCTGATCAACCTCGACGACGTCCCGGTCCCCGCCGAGAACCGGATCGGCGAGGAGGGCGAAGGCTTCCTCATCGCGATGAGCGCGATCGATCAGGGCCGCTTCACGGTCGCCGCCGGAGCGGTGGGACTGGCCGAGGCGTGCCTGGACGCCTCCGTCCGCTACGCGCACGAACGCCATACGTTCGGCGTGGAGATCGGCGAGCACCAGCTGGTCAAGCAGATGATCGCGAGGATGGCGGCCGGCATCGAGATGGGCCGGCTCCTCGTCTGGCGGGCAGGCTGGCTCAAGAACCAGGGCCTGCGCAACACGCGCGAGACGAGCCTCGCCAAGTGGCACGCCACCGAACACGCCGTCCAGAGTGCGCTCGATGCGATCCAGGTCCACGGCGCCAACGGCTACTCGAACGAATTCCCGGTCGAGCGCTACCTGCGCAATTCGAAGGCGGCGGTGATCTACGAGGGGACGAGCCAGCTCCACACGCTGATCCAGGCCGACTACGCCCTGGGCTATCGCGAAGACCGGCCGATCCGATGCGAGCCGTGGCCCGCGCAGGGCTGGGAGCGCTCGTCTCCGATCAGCCCGGCCTGACGGGGGAGGCGCCGGCGGCCGGCTGGGCCGGGAGGTCGGCGGGTGGCCGCGCGACCACAGCGGGCGTCGGCGGGTCCGGCGCGGCGCGCGGCGCAGCCATGCGACCGCGGGCCGTCACGATCAGGGCCACCGCGAAGACGATGACCGATCCGGCGAGGACCGTCCGCGGCTCGATCGGCTCGCGGATCACGATGGCCCCGAGGATGACCGCCACGATCGGGTTGACGTAGGCATAGGTGGCGACCAGCGGCAGCGGCGCGATCCGCAGCAGCCAGCCATACGCCGTGAAGGCGAGGAGGCTGCCGATGATCGTCAGGTACAGGAGCGCGAGGAACGAGTCGCGCGAGACGGCGCTGACGTCGAAATGCCCCGCCTCGCCGGATAGCAGGCCCATCATGCCGAGCACGAGCCCGCCCGACACCATCTGGACCCCGGTCGCGACCAGGGGCCGCGGCGGCAGCGATGCGCGATGCGACGCGAACAGTGAGCCGGACGCCCACGCGAGCGGGGAGAGCAGGATCGCACCCAGTCCGAGCGGATCAAGCGCGCCAGATCCGCCGAGGGCCGAGGGTCCGGCGAGGATCGCGACGCCCGCGAATCCGACGACGATGCCCGCCACCGCGAGCCGCGGCAGGTGCTCGCCCAGGAAGATCCGGCCGAGGATGGCGACCCAGACCGGCATCATCGCGACGAGCAACGCGGTGATCCCCGACGGGACGGTCTGCTCGCCGAAGGCGACCATCCCCATCCCGCCGCCGAGCAGCAGCGCACCGACGATCGCACTATCCCGCCACTCGCGTCGTGTCGGCATCACGAAGGAGCGACCCTCGCGGGCGACCGACCAGACGAGGAGCGCCAGACCGGCGATGAAGAACCGCACGGAGGCCATCACGAACGGCGGGATCGTGTCGACCGCGATCGCGATCCCGAGATAGGTCGAACCCCAGACGAGGTAGAGGATCAGCAACCCGATCCAGATCCGGTTATCGCGCGGCGCGCTACGGACGGGCGAAGTTGGAATAACGGGCTGGTCCAAGGTAACCGCAGTGTGGCGTCGGGCTGGTTACGATGTCAACCCCATACCCGCCACCGTCCCGAGGTCGCTCAGGTCACGCGGCGGCGGCCGAGCCCGGGCGACAGATCAGGCAGGCGCGGTAGCCGCGCGCCTTCCCGTCCGCGGCGGAGTGGAACTCCATGCGGTGACGATCGGTGACCCGACGAGCATGCCGGCAGGTCGGCAGACAGAAGATCCTGGTGGTGTCGGAGCCGACGAAGCGGATCCCCGACGAGGCGAGCTCTTCCAGGCGTGGGAGGTCGAGCCCTTCCGCGGCGAGGATCGTGCGCTTGTTGCCCGGTCCGCCGAGCGAGTACTGGCCGATGGTGCCGTCACTGCGGACGACACGGTGGCACGGAACGATCAACGGGACGGGGTTGTGGCCGAGGGCGGTACCGACCGCCCGGACGGCCTTCGGGCGGCCGATCTCGGCCGCGATCCAGCCATATGGCCGGACCTCGCCACGGGGGATCTCCAGCGCCTTCTGCCAAACATCGCGCTCGAAATCGGTATGGCCACGCAGGTCGAGGTCGATCCGAACGCGACGGTCGCCGGCGAGTCGCCGTGCGATGGCCAACGCGAGATCATCGGGGAGGCGATCCGCGGCATGTGCCGGACGACCGGTCCGGGCCAGGTGCGCCGCCTCGAAGGCGGGGTCATCCTGCGCCGCCTCGACGGACGAGACGCCCAGCCCGTTCCAGGCCACGACGAGCGGCCCGATGGGCGAGTCGAAACGAGCGTAGAGGTCGGCCAGGCCGAGTTCGGCGAGGACGTTCGGCGCGAGCGAGGCCGGTGCCGGCGTCCGCAGGCCTGCCACCGCCATCTCCAGGTCGCGGTCATCGGTGGTCATGCGGTCATCTCCTCGCGCTCACGCCGCTCAGCGGCTGCGAACGCCGTACGCAAGAGGGCCAGGCCGCGATGGACCTGGGCCTTGACGGTGCCCTCGGGTCGGCCGAGAGCGATGGCGAGTTCGGGATAGGAAAGGCCGTCCACGTGGCGCAGGACCACCGCGCCGCGATAGGCCGGTGGCAAGGTCAACAGGAGCTCGGCCCACGCCTGGGCTGCGTCGTTGGCGGCCGTTCGCTCGGCGGGGCCGTGCGCATCGTCGGCCCGCGGTTCGAGCGCGCCGGGCAGGGCCAGATCGAGCGAGAGGGATGTGCGGGCGGCGGCCGGGCGTCGCGCCAGCCGTGAGCGGCAGAGGTTGAGCACGATCGTCGCCAGCCAGGGCCGGAGATGGAGCTCGCGGATCCGGCTCGCGTCGTACCCGGCGAGCGCCCGGTAGGCCCGCACGAACGCGTCTTGCGCGGCTTCCTCAGCGTCGCGCGGATCACCGAGCAGGCGCAGGGCGATCGAATAGATCCTGTCCTGGTGGCCGATGACCAACGCCTCGAACGCGCCGTCGAGGTCGTGAGCCAGCGCGTCGATGAGCGCGGTATCGGTGTCCATCGCTCCCCAGAACCCGATGACCGTGCGGACCGTTGCATCGGGCCCTCTACGGTAACCCGGCCGACACCCGCCGCGGCCGTCGACCGTGCGACAATCCGACGAGGATGCCCCTCGACGATCGCTTCGACGACCTGATCGCCAGCCTCGGCGGGTTCCATCGCACGTGGCTGGTCTACCTCGGTCTCGAGCTCGGGCTTTTCCGTCACCTCCGCGATGCCGGACCGGCCGGGATGACGGTCGACGACCTGGCGGCCCAGGCCGGCTGCCGGACGGCGGCGGTCGAGGTCTGGGCCTGGGCGGCCGACGCCCACGAGCTGGCGACCCTCGAAGGCGGACGCCTCACCGTTGACGAGGACGTGGCCGTCGTCGTGCTGGACGAAGGGCGTCCGGACTATCTGGGCGGCCAGTTCATCCACGCCGCGGTCGCTTCGCTGGACTGGGGCGGGATGGTCGACTTCTTCCGCAGCGGGGAGCCGATCAAGGAGCGCC
>DAIOXD010000172.1:0-4409 GCA_036758145.1 Candidatus Limnocylindrales bacterium | reverse complement strand
CGTCGTGCCTGGAGGGGTCATCGTGAACCGCAAACCGGCCGTCGGCATCGCCGGCGTCATCGCAGCGTCGGTCCTCGTGGTAGCGGTCGCCGCCAACTCGCTTGGCGGTTCACCGACGCCGAGCGCGCCGGTCGGCCAGATCACCGGGCAGCCCACCTTGACCCCCGCGCCGAGCGGAACGCCCGCGCCGACGGCCTCGCCCCTCCCCACGCCGAGCCCCACGCCCGTCCCGACGCCGCTGACGGTACCCGCGCCGCTGACCGGCCGGCTGGTCGCGCCCGACGTCGCAGCCCGGCACCCGATCGCGGTCATGATCGACGACCTCGGGCCGGCCCGACCGCAGTCGGGGCTCTCGTCGGCGTCGGTCGTCTGGCAAGCACCGGCCGAAGGCGGGATCCCACGTTACATGGCCATCTTCCAGGAGAACCTGCCCGCTGCGATCGGGCCCGTCCGAAGTTCGCGTTACTACTACATCGCCTGGGCCGCCGAGTGGCGCGCCGTGTATGCCCACTCCGGTGGCTCGCCGCAGGCCCTCCAGACCCTGCGGGCGAAGGGCAGCGGCCAATACGTGTTCAACGCGGATGAGTTCCGTTACAGCGGGACCTTCCACCGCGTGTTCACGCGGGCCGCGCCGCACAACCTCTATACCTCGGGCGCGATGCTGCGCGCCCTCGGAAAGCGGCTGGGCGCCACCGACAAGCTCGCGAACCCGATCTGGCATTTCGCAGCCGACGCTCCGCTCGATACGCGGCCATACGGCGGCACGATCACGGTCGGCTACCCGGACAACCTGATCAAGTACACCTACGACCGGACGACGAACACCTACCTGCGCTCGGTCACCGGTGAGAAGAAGGAAACCGACGCGGGGACCGGGACTCGCATCGCGCCGAAGAACGTGATCGTCATGCGGATGGTCTTCGGGCCGCTCAACGACGGCCACCCGGGTGCGCCGCGGCTGGAGGCCAACGTGGTCGGCAGCGGGACGGCCTGGATCTCGACCAACGGCCGGACGATCAAGGGGACCTGGAAGAAGACCGGCATCACCAAGCCGACCAAGTTCTATGACGCGAGTGGCAAAGAGGTGACCCTGACCGTGGGCCAGACCTTCGTCCAGGTCCTGACCACCAGCACGAGCCTCTATCCGGCCTCGTTCAAGGCCGGATCCGACCAGCCACCGGCCACGCCGACGCCCTCCGCCTCGGCATCCGGCGGCTGACCGGGGCTCAGGACTCCCGCCGGACGCCCACCTCGGCATAGATGGTCCGCGTCTCGCGGGCGACATCGGCCCAGGACCGGTCCGCGGTCCAGGCCCGCTCGCGGGCGATGGCGGCGATCCCCTCGTAGACGCCGTCGTCCGCCCAGATGGTGGCCAGGGCGACCGCCAGCCGATCGGCGTCGCCGGGTTCGACCAGGAGACCGGCCCGGCCGACCAGCTCGGGGATCGGCCCGACCGCCGAGGCGACGACCGGCGTACCCGCGGCCAGCGCCTCGATGACCGGCAGCCCGGCCGCCTCGGAGACGACGGGGAGGATCACGGCGCGGGCGCCCCGCACGAGCCCGACCAGGTCCTCGACCGGGAATGCCGGCGCGTAAACGAGGGCCTCGCCGATCCCCTTGCGCGACGCCAGCCGAGCCAACGAGGCCCGGTCGTCCGGGCTGGCTCCGACCAGGAGGATGCGCGGCGGCCACGCCACGTCGTCGGCCAACCCGGCCGGTCGGCCCGCCGAGGCGAGAGAGGCCAGTGCGTCGAGGGTGGTCGCGAGGTCGAGCCGGGCATCGAAGCGGCCGGTGAAGACGAGGTATCGCGGGGCGAGACCGAGCCGTCCACGTCGTTCTGCCGCTGTGGCCGCCTCGTCCGGTCCCGGTACGGTCGCGAACGCGGGTCGGGGCGCCAGGCGCACGACTCGCAGCCGATCGCGTCGGATCCGCAGGAGCCGCCTCGCCGCGCTCGCCGTCGACTCGCTGCCGACGATGACGGCCGCCGCGTCGCGCAGGAGCTGCCCGCGGAGACGTTGTCCGAACCGGCTCGCCATAGATCGCTGGAACGTCCCCGGCAGCTCCCACGGAGCGAGATCGAGGAGGGTCACCACCACCGGCAGGTCCGAGGCGATGGGCAGCGGTCCGCCACCGACCGCGTGGTAGATCGCGCCAGCGGCGCCACGACGCTCGGCGCGCCAGGCCGCGCCCAGGGCCGCGCCACGCAGGACGAATGGATCGACGGTCATCGCCGCCGAGCGCAGCAGGCGGGTCGGTGGCAACTGGCGCCGACCGACGACATCGAGGTGCCCGAAGCGCCCCGTCGGGTCGTCGAGGTCCGAGCCGAGCAGGAACGCAAAGGATTCGCCGGGCAGCGGCTCGGTGTCGTACGCATCGAGCAATGCCTCGAGGTAGGCGGCCGCGAGTGGGGCCCGATCGGGCGCCTGGAGCGGCCGCGCGTCGAGGACGACCCGGACGCCCGGCGGAGTCGCGGTCGGCGCACCGCCAAGACGGCCTTCGCCCGAGTCCGTCATGCGCCGATCACGCGTCGCTCGGTCGGTCAAGGCTCACGATCCGCGGCGACGGCCCGTAAGTCGGCCGAGGAGTTCCTCGACCCGGAGCTGGACGACGACCACCAGTGCCTCGACGACGATCCGCCGACTCATCTTGGACTGGCCCACGCGGCGGTCGCGGAAGGTGATCGGGACCTCGCGGATCCGCGCCCCGCCCCGGCTGGCGCGGAACGTCATCTCGATCTGGAAGACGTACCCGCCCGCGTGGACGCCATCGAACGGGACCGCGGCGAGGGTCGACGCCCGCCACGCCTTGAAGCCGCCTGTCAGGTCGTTCTGTCGAAGTCCCAGTACGACCCGGGCGAAGCGGCTTCCGCCGCGCGAGACGATGCGTCGGCCGAGACCCCAATCGACCACGGAGCCATCCTTCGTGTAGCGCGAACCGATCACCAGGTCCGCCTCGCCGGCGGCGATCGGCGCGAGGAGGGCGGGCAGCGCGGCCGGGTCGTGGCTGAAGTCGGCATCCATCTGGATGACCATCGTCGCGCCGGCCGTGAGCGCCACGCCGAACCCATCGAGATACGCCCGACCGAGTCCCTGCTTGAGGGGGCGATGGCGGACGCGGATGCGCGGATCGGCGGCCGCCAGCGCGTCCGCGAGGCGACCGGTCCCGTCGGGGGACTCGTCGTCGACCACGAGCAGGGTGGCCCCGGGGAGGTGCTCGAGGATGGCAGCGGCGATCGGGCCGAGATTCTCGGCCTCGTCGTAGGTCGGCAGGACGATCCAGGCACCGGCGCCGGTCGCGCCCGACGGTGGTGCGCCGATCGCAGTCTCGGTCGGGGTCGGGTCGGACATCGCTGGCCAGTCTAGTCGGGGGGCGCCGGACTACGGTGCCTTGACGACGATCGTCCGGGTGAAGGTCGAGGACCCGATCCAGCTCCTGGCCGTGACAACCGCGCTGTAGGTCCCCGGCGCGACGAGCACGCCGGCCGCGGTGCGGCCATTCCACGTCCAGCGGTAGGTCCCGGCGGCGAGCGTCCGGTCCTTCCAGAGACCGCGGATGAACGTCGAGCCGCGGTAGAACGAGATGGTCACGATGGCGGGCCGTCGGAGCGCGAAGGCGACGGTGGCCTTCTGGCCGCTCTTGGGGATGAATGACGTTCGGGACCAGGTCACGTACTTGATGGTCCGATCGACACGGACCGTCGCCTGGCTGACAGTCACGTTCCCGGCACGGTCGTAGCCGCCCACACGAAGCGTGTAGCGGCCATCCGTGACGACCGATCCCGCCGTATTACGGCCGTTCCAGATCCACGACTGCGCCATCTTCGCGGTGAACCCCCACCGGCGGACGGTCCTGCCGTTCGCGTCGATCAGGAGAGCCGACCCGCCGAACGCCTCGTCCGCCCGCATCCCGAGCGTCACGGTGTCGTTGTGGCCATCGCCGTTGGGCGAGAGGAAGCCCGAGCTCATCGACAGGCTCACCTTCGCCGGTCGCCGGTCGACGGTGACGATCTTCTGGACCGACGCGCGATTGTTCGAGGCATCGGCCGTCCAGACGGTGATCCGATACGGGCCGTCCGCGGCCGGCGACCCAGCGTCGTTCCTGCCGTCCCACGTGAAGACGACGTTCTTGCCGACCAGGCTGCCCGAGCGGACCGCCTTCCCGGCGATCCCGCCGGCGAACGGCTGGACGATCCAGCCGTAGCGCAGCAGGCCGGTGACGCTGACCCGGACGGTCGTGGTGTCCAGCCGGCCATCGCCATTCGGCGAGATGAACGCGCTGCTGATCGAGGAGGCCGTGATCCTGGGCGGGATGGTGTCCGTGATGAACTTGGCCTTGAGCGCCTGGTACAGCTCGGGATGGCTGCCGTCATAGCCAAGCGCCCAGATCCCGACGCCGCGCAGGTTGGCGCG
>DAIOXD010000171.1:0-4415 GCA_036758145.1 Candidatus Limnocylindrales bacterium | reverse complement strand
CGGACCTCGCCGCGCTGGCGGTCCCGCTGCTCCTCGTCGCGCTCGGCGTCGTGCTCCTGGTGCGCGGCCGCCGCTCAGCCTGATCGGCCGCCTCGCGGCCGGGTGCCTCGTCAGATGGCGCTCGTGCAGGCCCGGCAGCGGGTCGCGTCCACCGCGTTCGACTCCTTGCACGCGGGGCACGTCTTGACCTCGGCCGGTTTCGGCTCGCGGATGAGGGCCTTCGAGATCCAGTACACGACGAGCGCGATCACGATGAACGCGATCACGGTCGTGATGAAGGTCCCGTAGCGGATCGCGACCTCGGTCGCGGGGTCGCTACCCGTCGCATCCTTGAGGACGATCTTCAGCTGGCTGAAGTCGATCCCGCCGAGGGCCAGGCCCACTGGGGGCATGATGATGTCGTTCACGAGCGAGTTCACGACGGCACCGAGGGCGACGCCGATGATGACGCCGATCGCAAGTGCCAGTGCGTTGGTCTCGAGCAGGAACTCCCGGAAGCCAGCCATCGCAAACCCGCCTTCGGCTTATGCGTTCTGCGGTGCACGCGCCTCATCCATCGGGCGCGACGCGGGCGGCGGCGCTCCCGCGAGCAGGGCATCGAGGCGATGGAGAAACGGCTGCGCCGCGAGATCGAGAAGGATCTGCCGTCCCGTCCGTGCCGCTGCCAGCGCATCCGGATGATCGGGACCGAGGGCGGTAAGCATCGAGATTGCGGTGAACGCCTCATCGAGGCGGATCCCGAGATTCCGGAACACCTCGAGGGCCGACCGGTACCCTGCCGCGGCGTCATCGCGGCGCCCCTCGAGAGCGTCGATGCCCGCGCGAATCGCGGTCCGGCGGGCATCTGCGAGCCCCCCATGGGCAGACGTGGCATCGAGACCGGCGAGGTCTTCGCGCGCGCCGGCGGGGTCCGCATCCCAGATCGACGCGAGGGCGGCCATTCCCATCGACTGGGGAGCATTCAGCGCGTTCTCCGCCGCCGCCTTTCGCCAGATTTCGCGGGCGGCCTCGAACCGCCCCCCTGCAAACGCTGTGCCGGCATCGGTGTCATTGATCTGCTGGCTGAGCGTGGGGTCGAGCTGGCGGCCGCGCAGCGCCTCAAACTCGGCCACGTATTCCGATTCCTCATTGCGCCACGCCGCGAAGTAGGCCGCCTGGCCGACCGCGAACACCCTGTCTGCGAGGCCCAGCGGCTCGGCCAGAACGCCGTTCAGCTCGGCGATCGCCCAGTCCCAGTTGCCGATGACCCGGGCATTCTCGATCGCGTTCTCGGTGAGCCGGACGAGCATGGCCCGCTGGCCGAGCCGCCGAGCCTCGGCCATCCCCTGCTCGAAAATCGCGGCGGCCGCCCGTGGGTCCCGCCAGAGCAGATAAATCCCCACCGTGTTCTGGGCTCGCAGGGCGATATGGGGCAGCCCGACGGACTTCGCGAGCGGGATGGCGCCTTCCGCGACGATGAGCCCCTCGAGCCCACGACCGGTGTCGATCAGCGCTCCGCCGCGCGTGTTGAGCGTCTCGGCAACGATCGACGTCAGCTGGAGGCGTTCGGCGATTCGCAGGACGCGATCCGCGATCTCGAGCGCACGCACCGGCTCGCCGTTGAAGTAGTGGATCCGCGCCAGCTGGGAGTCGAGGGCGACCACCGAGGGATCGTTCTCGATATCGTCGACCTCGGCTCGGATCGGCGTGAGGAGCTCGATCGCCTCCTGCACCCGATATTGCGAGAGGAGCGCGCGTCCGAGGATCGCCGCGGCCCGAGCCAGCGCCTGCCGGTCCCCGCGCCGTCGGTGCTGTTCGATCGCGCTTCCGAGAAATCGATCGGCATCCTCCCAGCGCGCGGCGATCGACGCAGACTCGCCCGCCCGCTCGAGCAGATCGGTCTGCTCGGCGGGATCGTTGGTCACCGAGATCGCCTGATTCCAGAACGACACCGCCTGGTCGTGGGCACCGAGCGACGACGCCCGTTCGGCCGCGCCGCGGAGGGCCAGGCGAGCCTGGTTCGCGAGGGCATCGCGTTCGTCGCCCTCGGCGGCCAGCTCGTGCGCGGCGAGGTAGTGGCCGGCGAGCGCACCGGCGATCTCGTCGGTTCCGAGACTTTCGAAGAACCGCGCGGCGGCGAGGTGGCGGGTCTTGCGATCCTTCTTCGAGAGCGTGTTGTACGCGACCTCCCGTACCAGCGCCTGGACGAACGCGTACTGGCCGCGTTCGGGGCTCAGCGGGTCGCCCTCGCGGACGAGGAGCTCGCTTCGAATCAGGGCCTGGAGGCGCGGCTCGAGGACGGCATCGTCGACGCCGGACACCGCCGAGAGACCCGCGCTCGTGAAGCTTTGGCCGAGCACGGCCGCATCCAGGATGAGCGCCCGATCCGCCCCATCGAGCGCGTCGAGGCGGGCGGCAATCAGGGCAGTCAGCGTCGGCGGCACGGCTAGGGCCGCGACGTCGCCGACGAGGCGGTACGTTCGGTCGGGTTCGGCAACGAGCCGGCCATCGTCCACGAGCATCCGGATGGTCTCGATGGCGTAGAGGGGGATGCCCTCCGCGCGGTCGACGACCGCCCGCACCGTGTGTTCGGGCAGGCCCGGGGCGAGCCCGGCGAGGATGTCTCGGACCGACGATTCGCCGAGCGGCTCGAGCGACAGGCTCGTGAAGTTCTTCCTGGCTGCTCCCCACGCGGGTCGCTTGTCGAGCAGCTCGGGCCGGGCCAGGGTAACGATGTAGAGCGGCAGGTTCCGCGACCACTCGAGCAGATGATCGATGAAGTCCAGCGTCCCCGAATCCGCCCAATGGAGGTCCTCGAACACGAGCACGACCGGACCGGTCGCCGACATCCGTTCGAAGAACGTGCGCCACGCCCCGAACAGCTCGTCCGGCCGGCCGGGCTCGATGCCGAGCAGCGCGAGGAAGGCGGACTGGAACCAGGCCGCGTCCCGCTCGTCGGTCGCGACGCGCGCGACCATGTCCGCGATCTTCTGTCGGGTCGTCGCTTCGTCGTCCGTCTCGGCGAGCCTCGCTCGCTGCCGGATCATCTCGCCAAGGGCCCAGAACGTGATGCCCTCGCCGTATGCCGGCGAGCGGCCGTGGTGCCACCACGTCGTTCCGACGATCCCATCGAGGTACTTCTCGAACTCCCACGCCAGACGGCTCTTGCCGGTACCGCCGCTGCCCATCACCGACACGAGCCGGGTGCGCTGCTCACGAACCGTCGCGTGGTAGAGGTCCTTGAGCAGCCGGAGCTCCTCGTCGCGCCCGACGAACGGCGCCTCGAGCGCGTCCGCGCGACCTCGTCCGCCGCGTTCCGCGACGACCCGCAGCGCGCGCCACGCCGGGACGGGTGCGACCTTGCCCTTGAGGACCTGCTCACCGGCGGGCTCGAACACGATCGAGCCGGAGGCGAGTCGCTGCGTCGCCTCGCCGACGAGGACCGCGCCGGGCGGCGCCACGCCCTGGAGCCTTGCCGCGGTGTTGACGAGATCGCCGGCCACCATGCCCTGGTTCGTGGCGCCAAGCGTGACGGCCGCTTCCCCGGTGAGCACCGCCCCGCGGGCGTTGATCTCGGGACCGAGACCGCGAACCTCGATGACGAGCTCCAGCGCCGCGCGGACCGCCCGTTCGGCATCGTCCTCGCGCGCCGTCGGCGTTCCCCAGACCGCCATGACCGCATCGCCGATGAACTTCTCGACGGTGCCGCCATGGCGTGTGATCACGTCGGTCGCGAGATCGAAATATCGGCTCAGCGTATCGCGGACGTCCTCTGCGTCGCGCTCCTCGGCAAATGGGGTGAAGCCGACGAGGTCGGCGAAGAGGACCGTCACGAGGCGCCGCTCGGCGACGCTTCCGCCAGACCCAACGACGCGAGAGCTCGAGCCAGGGCGAGCGCCCGAGACGGCTGGGCCCGGAGTTTCGGCGACCGGATCCGTGGCGCGGGGTGTGGAAGGCGCGAGGGCCGTACCGCACTCACCACAGAACCGCTGTCCGGGTGGATTCGTGGCCCCGCAGTTCGGGCATCCGCTCGCGAGCAGCGTTCCGCAGTTGCCGCAGAACTTCTGACCGACCGGATTCGAGGCACCGCAGTTTGTGCAGTGCAACGGTTGTTCCCTCGCGTTACGCCTGACTGTTTGGCCCCCTGCGTGTCGCAGCGTAGCAGGCCAGATCGGGTGACTTCGAGGCCCCGCCCCGCTATCCGGTGGCAACGCCCTCGGGCACGAACGCGCTCGTCGCGCCGAACCCCGTCGCGGCATCGATCGCGAGCCCGAGGACGTCCGCGATCCGGACGAGCTCGACATCCGTCACGATGAACGGCGGTCCGAGGAGGATACCGTCACCGTCGGTGCCATCGGCGAGCCCCGTGCCCGAGTAGACCAGCAGGCCGGCGTCGCGGGCGGCGCGGACCACCCGCTCTGCGACTCGCTCCGCTC
>DAIOXD010000170.1:0-4503 GCA_036758145.1 Candidatus Limnocylindrales bacterium | reverse complement strand
TGGTGCCCACGAAGAGGACCTGGTCACCCCGCGCGACCGTGTCGCGCACGAACTCGAGGGCGACGTCCAGGCGCTGGACGGTCTGGGCGAGATCGATGATGTGGATCCCGTTGCGCTCGGCAAAGATGAACGGCTTCATCTTGGGATTCCAGCGGCGGGTCTGGTGGCCGAAGTGGACTCCGGCCTCGAGCAGCTGCCGCATCGAAACGGACGGCACGGTGAGCGACCTCCTGTCGGTTCATTCCTCCGCGGACCTCGTCGCCGGGGGCCGGTGGCCGGTGGGCCTTGCCGGCACCGTCCCGGTCGGAACGGTCCGCGTGTGTGCTCCATGCGTGCTGGCATGGGCGTGGTGGATCTGGCGGCTCGGGCGGACCCGGACCGGGCGGGAGTGTAGCACGGGTCCGGCCGACGGGCCGGAGGGCGGGCGGGCCGAGTTGGCCCGGATATTCTGTTCAGTAATGGGAATCGGCCTCTGCGCGCTTGGCGGTGTCGCGATTCCGACACAACTCGGCGGTGGCCACGCTCACTGGTGGCGAGATCCATTACTCAGCCGAATATCGAGGCACAACGGGACGTAGGCTGGAGCGCCCACCTCACATGGCGTGTCTATGGTGCCGGATCCGGTCGCCGGGCTCCACGACCACCAGGTCGAATCGCAACGGCAGATGTGGGACCGGCTCACCGTCCGGAAGCGAACCGCGATCGAGCAGGCCGTAGGCGGCGGCCCGGACCCGCGCCCGCTTCCGGTGGTCGACCGTTTCCTCGGGCAGGCCGAACGCACGTCCGGTCCTCCAGCGGACCTCGATCACCACGAGCGCCCGGGGAGGACCCGGGTCGATCGCCACGAGGTCGATCTCGTGGCGACCGACATGGACGTTCCGGGCCAGGACGGTCCAACCGGCGTCCGCGAGACGCACCGCGACGACCGTCTCGGCGGCATCGCCCGCCTGCTGGGCCGTCGTTCGCGCCGGTCCGCCGGGCTGGTCCGCCATGGGGGCAGCGTCGCACGGGGCCCTTATCCGCCACGTATCCACGACGTATCCGTCGTGTGCGAGAACGATCAGACCGGCGTGCCGAACTCCAACGACTCGAGGTCCAGGCTGTCCAGCATGGCATCGTCGGCCATGACCGGGACGAGTTCGCGAGCCAGAAGCTCGTAGGTCGCGGCCGATGCCGCCGGGTCGCCAAGCAGGTCGAGTTCTAGCTGGTCGCCGGCCAGCGTGCGCTGCAGGGCCAGGAACGATCGCCGATGGAAGGGCGTCAGCCCGAGTCGCCGGATCGCCTGGCGGTGTTCGAGGGTCGCGTAGCCCTGGTTGCGTTCCCAGCCGTAGCCCGGGTAGCGAGCGGCCAGGCGCTCCATCATCCGGTCGCGCACGACCTTGGCGACGACCGACGCGCAGGCGATGGAATAGACCTTCGCGTCGCCGTCGATGATGTTCGTGTAGGGACCGACCGCGGCCTCGAATCCGACGATGCGATTGCCGTCGACCAGGACGTGCTCGTGGCCACCGACCCGGGCGATCGCCCGGCGCATCGCGAGGTGCGTCGCGTGATAGATGTTGAGCTGGTCGATCTCGCGGACCGAGGCCGCGCCGACCCCGACCGCGACCGCCCGTGCCCGGATGATCGGCGCGAGGCGCTCCCGCTGGCCCGCCGACAACGTCTTCGAATCTCGGACGCCGGGGATGCGGTGGCAGCCGGGCCGCATGATGACCGCCGCGGCGACGACCGCGCCACAGGTCGGCGCGACGCCGACCTCGTCGACGCCGACGACCCGGACGAGACCCTCGTTCCAGAAACGGCGCTCGTGGCGGAGGGTCGGGACGATCGGGGCCATCGACTCGTAGCCTACCGGAATCGAACGACCCCGCCGGTCGGCGGGGTCGGATGGGCGAGAGCGACTGGCGATCGCCGGAGTTCAGCCGTTCGTGCGGCGCTCGCGCAGGGTGGCGGACTTGCCGACGCGATCGCGGAGGAAGTAGAGCTGCGCTCGCCGGGCGACGCCGTGGCGGATGACCTCGATCTTCTCGATCCGGGGGCTGTTGATCTTGAAGGTCCGCTCGACACCGACGCCCGAGGCGATCCGGCGGACCGTGATCGAGCGGGTGATGCCGCCGCCGCGCAGGCGCATGACGGTCCCCTCGAAGACCTGGATGCGCTCGCGGTTGCCCTCGACGACCTTGGCCGACACCTTCACGGTGTCGCCGGTGGCCAGTTCGGGGAGGTCCGTTCGTAGCTGGTCCTGGACGATCTCGTCGAGCACGGTCACTGGGGCGTTCCTGACTCTTCTGGGCAGCCGGGGCTGCGGGCGGGTGTTCGGAATGGACGCGGACGCGCGTCGGCGGCGGAGTATAGCACGAGCCGGCGGCCGGTCAGTCCTCCCCGATCAGGTCGGGGCGCCGCTGCCGGGTCCGCTCGAGCGCCCGTTCGTGCCGCCATCGGTCGACCGCGCCATGGTCGCCCGAGGTCAGGATGGCCGGCACATCCATCCCGCGAAAGACCGCCGGGCGGGTGTACTGCGGATACTCGAGCAGGCCGCCGGCGAACGACTCCTCGACGGTGGACGCGTCCTCGATGGCGCCCGGCAGCAGCCGGATCACCGCGTCGATCACGACCAGGGCGGGCAGCTCCCCACCGGTCAGCACGTAGTCGCCGATCGAGAGCTCGAGGTCGACGAGGGAGCGGATGCGCTCATCGACGCCCTCGTAGCGCGGGCAGACGAAGATGAGGTGCGACCGCTCCGCCAGGTCGGCGGCGCGGGCCTGGCGGAAGACCTCGCCGATCGGATCGAGCAGGACGGTCGTCGAATCCGGGCGGCGCAGCGCATCGAGTGCGGCCGCGACCGGTTCGGGGCGCAGGATCATCCCCGCTCCCCCGCCGTATGGCGCGTCATCGACGGAGCGATGCCGCCCGAGGCCCCATTCGCGCAGGTCGTGGATGCGGATCATCGCGAGGCCCTGCTCCTGGATGCGACCCGGGATGCTCAGGGCGAGTGGGCCCTCGAACATCGCGGGGAAGAGCGTCAGGACGTCGATCTCGAGGGTCATGACTCTGGGGCCGCCGTGTCGTCGCCGGTGGGCGGCGCCTTCGCGGCGCGGCTGCGAGTCTTGCGTCGGGGTGCCTTCGGGCGGTCCGGGTCGGGCTCTCGCGTCCGCCTCGGTCGGAGGTCGAGCGACTCGGCATCGACCACGATCTCGCCCCGACGCGGCGCGAAGATGCGGATGAATGCGCGGACTGCCGGCAGGTCGAAGTCACCGACCGTCCCGCCCTCGACACTGAAGACCTCGGTCTCGCCGATCCGGTAGATGTCCTTCACGGTCCCGAGCTCGGCGCCGTCGATCCCGCGCACGGCGCAGCCGATGACCTCGTGCCAGTAGTACGAGCCGCGCGCGAGTTCCTTGTCGGGTCGGACGGCCGACTCGAGGTAGGTGCCGCGGAGCTGGTCGGCGGCGTCGCGGCCGGTGATCTCGCGGAACCGGAGACGCCAGCCGGGACCATCGGCCACCGCCTCGGCGGACGCGATGGTCAGCGGCCGGTCATCCCCCTCCCGGTACAGGACGGCGCCGGCCACGAAACGGTCCTCGGGACGATCGGTCAGGACCTCCGCCCGGACCGCTCCGTGGAGCCCATGGACGCCCCGGACGAGGGCGACCACGAGTCGTTCGTCGACGCTCAGAGGATCTCGAGCTGGACCGGCTCGCCGTCCCGGGCGGCGGTCACCTTGAGCAGGGTCCGGAGCGCCTTGGCCACGCTGCCGTTGCGCCCGATGACCTTGCCCATGTCGTCCTCGGCGACGTGGAGCTCGATGACGGTCGCGCCGTCCTCCTCGACGACCTCGACGGTCACCGCGGCCGGGTCGTCGACCAGGGACTTCGCCACGTATTCGACCAGATCCTTGGCTGTCATCGTCGTGCTCCCTACTTGGCGGCGGGCACGATGCCCGCGTTGCGGAACAACCGAAGGACGGTATCGGACGGCTGGGCGCCCTTCGCGATCCAGGCCTGCGCCTTCTCGGCGTCGACCACGAACTCGACGGGGTCCATCCGGGGGTTGTAGTGCCCGATGATCTCGATCGCTCGCCCATCGCGGGCGCTGCGGCCGTCGGCGACGACGACCCGATAGGTCGGCTGCTTGGTCGCGCCGACGCGCGTCAGCCTGATGCGGACTGCCATGGGTGCTGCGGTTCCTCCTTTGGTTCGAGGCGCGGTTGCGCCCCGCTACTTGACGGTGAGAGAGATGGCTGAATGGTTGCCGCCGGAACCGGCCGTCCCGGATGCGAACAGGGCGTCGAACGGTGCGAGGAACGGCTTGACGTCGCTCTCGTACTTGGCCAGAGCGGCCGGGTCGACCTTGGCATCGGCCGCGAACTTCTCGGCCAGACCGCGGATCGCGGCGATGTCGACGAAACTCGTGCCCGTCCCCGCGCCGGCCTGATCGGCCAGCGTCTGGTAGCGCGCATTCGACGCGAGCGAGGTGTCCTTGGTGGTATCGAGCACGTGCTTG
>DAIOXD010000169.1:0-4566 GCA_036758145.1 Candidatus Limnocylindrales bacterium | reverse complement strand
TGCGCGGCTCGATCCTGCTGATGAGCAGCGTCACCGCGACCGACCCGGCGCCCGAGTTCTTCGCGACACATGCCTACGCCGCCGCCAAGGCGGCCACGGTCGGGCTGATGACCGCGATGGCCGCCACGTATGCCGCGGACACGATCCGGGTCAACGCCGTCGCCCCGTCGCTGACCGACACGCCGATGGCGACCCGGGCCGCAGGCGACGCCCGGATCCGCGCCTACACGCGGCGCAAGCAGCCGCTGGCAGGCGAGATGATGGACCCGGATGAGGTGGCCCACGCGGCCGTCTACTTCCTGTCCGATGAGTCGCGCGTCGTCACCGGGCAGCTGCTCAAGATCGATGGCGGCTGGTCGGTCGTCTCGGTTTCGCCCGAGCCGGGCCCCGGCGCATGACGTTCGTCCGAACAGTGCTCGGTGACATCGACCCCGATGAGCTCGGCGTGACGTACGCCCACGAGCACCTCGTCATCGATGGCGGGCGCCCGGTCGAGCTGTCGCCGGACTTCCTCCTCGCCGACATCGAGCGCCTCGAGGCGGAGCTGAGCGGTGCGGCGGCGGCCGGTCTCCAGGCCGCGATCGACGCGATGCCGGCCGACTGCGGCCGCAACCCCGCGAAACTTGCCGAGTTGTCGCGCCGCAGCGGGGTCCGGATCGTGGCCGCGACCGGGCTCCACCACGAGCGCTTCTACGGACCGTCGCACTGGAGCCTGCGCGCGTCCGAAGACGAGCTCGCCGACCTCTTCGTCGCCGACGTCACGAACGGTATCGATGAGCGCGACTACGGCGGGCCGATCGTCCGGCGGACCGCCGTCCGGGCCGGGATCGTGAAGGTCGCCGGCAGCCAGGGCGGCCCGTCGGAGCGCGACCGGCCGATCTTCCGCGCCGCCGCCGCGACCCACGTCCAGACCGGTGTCCCGGTCCACACCCATTGCGAGGCGGGCACTGGCGCTCTCGAGCAGATCCGGCTGCTGACCGACGCCGGTGTGCCCGCCGCGCACATCTCGCTCAGTCATGTCGACAAAGTCGTGGACCGCGGGTATCACCGCGAGTTGTTGTCGACCGGCGCCTTCGCCGTCTACGACCAGACATACCGCTGGGGCGAGCGCGAGAATGGGACGCTGCGCCTACTCGAGTCGGCGGTCGCGGACGATCTGGTCGGCCAGGTGATGCTCGGGATGGACGCCGCGCGGCAGGGCTATTACCGCGCCTTCGGCGGAACGCCCGGTCTCGACTGGCTATTGCGCGGGTTCAGCGATGAGCTGGAAGCGCATGGCCTCGGACCGGAGATCCGGCAGCGGCTGTTCGTCGATAATCCAGCCCGCGCGTTCGCATTCGCTGAGGTGGACCGATGAGCCGAGACGAGCTCCTGACCAGCGTCGTCGGGTCGCATGCCCACCCCGGCTGGTTCGTGTCCGGGATCGCGGCGGCGGCGCGCGGGGAGTTCGGACCCGCGGATCTCGCCGAGATGCTCGACGACGCCGTCGACCTCGCTATCCGGGACCAGGAGGCGGCCGGGATCGACGTCATCACCGACGGGGAGATGCGCCGGGCCGGCTTCTTCACGGCCGAGTTCTACAGCCATCTCACGGGGCTCCGTCCCCTGCCCTCGGACCGGCGTCTGGGCGCCGGCGGGCACGATCAGCAACATCGGTTCGAGGTGCTCGAGCGGATCGCCGCACCGAACGGCCTCGGCGTCATCGCGGAATTCGTGGCCGCGCGCGACCGGACGGCGCGGCCGCTCAAGGTGACGCTGCCCGGGCCGTACACGCTGTCGGGCCGGCTGCGGACCGGACCGGGCGAGGTCTATCCGACGCGGGTCGCGGCGGCGGAGGCGTTCGTCGCGATCCTTCAGGTCGAGCTGCGCGGCCTGGCCGACGCCGGTGCCACGATCATCCAGATCGACGAACCGTCACCGGCGATCCATCCCGACGCGCCGGCCGACTTCGTCGCTTTGTTCAACGCGGCGATCGAACCGGTTCGCGGCCGGGTGCGCCTCGGTGCCCATCTGTGTTTCGGGAACTTCCTGGGTCGGCCTTTGGCGGCCCGCTCCTATCGCCCGATCCGGGACGCGATGCTCGGGTTCGGGGTCGATGAGCTCGTCCTCGAATTCGCCAACCGCGAGATGGCCGAGGTCGACCTGCTCGCCGAACTGGTCCATGCCGGTCGGGATGTCGCGGCGGGCGTGATCGACGTCAAGAACTACCACCTCGAAACAGCCGAGGAGGTCGCCGCGCGGATCGAGGCCATCCTGGCCACCGGCGTCGCGGCCGACCGGCTAAGCCTCGTCCCCGACTGCGGCTTCAGCCAGACGGCACGCTGGGCGACGATCCCCAAGCTCCGGGCGCTCGTCGACGGGCGCGACCTGGTCCGGGGCCGGGCGACCGCCGACCGATCCGTCCCTCTGGAGGAAGTCCGCCGATGAAGGCGCACACCGTCACCTTGCTCGGGACCGGGCTGATCGGCGACTTTTACACCAACACGCTCCACGGGCAACGCGGCCGGGACCGCGTCGGGGTCGTCTACTCGCGGAGCGCGGAGCGCGCGGCCGCCTTCAGCGACCGATGGGCGATCCCGGAGTCGACGACCGATCTCGAGGGGGCGGTGAACCACCCCGACACCGACGTTGTCATCGTCGCGCTCCCGAACTTCCTGCACGAGGAGGCGGTCGGGCTGGCGGCCCGAGCCGGCAAGGCCATCCTGTGCACCAAGCCCCTCGGGCGGAACGCCGAGGAGGCTCGCCGGATGCTCGAGACCGTCGAGGCGGCCGGCGTCTTCGGCGGCTATCTCGAGGACCTGTGCTACACGCCCAAGACGCTCAAGGCGGTCGCATCGGTGCGAGACGGCGCGATCGGCGATGTCACGTGGGTCCGCTCGCGGGAGACCCACCCCGGACCGCATTCGGCCTGGTTCTGGGACGGCCGGCTGACTGGTGGCGGCGCGATCATCGACCTGGGCTGCCACTGCATCGAGATCATCCGCAACTTCGTGGGCAAGGGAAACCGCCCGGTCGAGGTGCTGTGCCACACGGACACCCTCGTGCACCCCATCGCCGACGAGGACAACGCGGTCGCGCTCATCCGATTCGAATCAGGTGCCATCGGCCAGTTCGAGGTCAGCTGGACGTTCCGCGGCGGGATGGACCTGCGCGACGAGGTCGCGGGCACGCACGGGACCATCTGGATGAACCATTTCCTGCGGACCGGGTTCGAGATGTTCAGCGCCCCGGGATCCGGTGGCGGCTATGTCGCCGAGAAGGCCGAGAGCTCGTCGGGCTGGCTCTTCCCGGTCGGGGACGAGGTCTCGGAGCTCGGCTATGTCGACATGTTCAGCGACATGTTCCAGGCGATGGACGAGGGTCGCGCCGCGCAGGAGACGTTCTACGACGGCTACGTGGTCAACGCGATCATGGACGCCGCCTATCGATCGGCGAAGGCGCATGCCTGGGAGCCGGTCCAGCTCGAGTGGCGCGGCGGCAAGACGGCCCGCATCGCCTCGAGGCCCGAGACCTACGAGGGTCAGGTCGTCATCAAGCGCGAGATCCTGCCCGATGGCCGGCACAAGCTGATCCTCAAGGACCCTGCGACCGGCGACTTCACCGACCGGATCGTCGCGGCCGGTTAGGCTCGACCCGCGGCTTACGCTCGGCCTGCCGCGACCTCATCGGCGCGGGTCCGCCCGGCCAGGAGGATCAGGTCCTCGTGGAGCTCGAACCAGATGCTGTGGTAGCTGTCGACCCTGGGTGAGGCCACGTAGCGGCCGTCGCCGCCGGCCGCGAGGCGGGCCGCCCGGTCGAGCCGGGCGCGGTAGGTCGTGAAGCGAACGACCGGTGCGTCGATCGACCGAAGCCACGCGAGCGCGTCGCCATGCAGGGCCTCGAGCTGCTCGAGCACTCGTGCGTCGTAGGTCGGGTCCGCATGGTCATTGAGGGTCGGCGACCCGTCGACGTCCCGCATCTGCCAGGCGGTGACCGTCGCCTTCATCCGCTCGTCGAGGCCGAGGAAGGCGTCCAGGGCGGTCGCGGCCCGATCCGTTCCCCAGCGATCCCGCTCGCTCGCGAACAACCCGCTTGCCGCCTCCTTGCCGTCCGGGGTGAGCCGGACCGAGTCACCGCCAACGACCTCCGCCTGGCCGTCCGTGACGAGCCGGTCGAGGAGCGATCGGACATCATCGGCTGAGGCGAAGTGGGCTTCGGCGAGGGCGGCCTGCGTGCCATAGCCCTTGATGGCCAGCGTGGCCAGGAGATCGTCGCCGGTGACGGTTCCGGGGTCGTCCAGCGTGGCAGCCCCGGGCGCGATCGGCGGGGCGAGTGACGCGGTTGCGGTCTCGGCGGCCCCCACGGGCACCTCGCCGATCGGGATGCCCAGCTCACGCGCCCAGCCAAGCAGCGTCTCGGCCTCGGGCACGATGGCAACGGAACCGACGACCACACCATCGAAGATCTCGCCGGTGCTTCCGTCGATGGTGATCGGGCTCCCGGGCGCGAGGGGCCGCCCGCCGATCGAGACGGCGTCGTCGCTCACGAGCACGGCCGCGGCGCCGACGACAGCGGGGATCCCCCAGC
>DAIOXD010000168.1:0-4582 GCA_036758145.1 Candidatus Limnocylindrales bacterium | reverse complement strand
GTCGTCACGGCGGCCCTCGAGGACGCCGGCGGGACCATCCAGCAGATCGCCGCGATCGGGGTCGGCGTCCCGGGCCGGGTGGACCCGCTGACCGGCACCGTGACCCTCGCGGTCAACCTCGGCTGGTCGGACCTTCCGCTCGGCGCCCGGCTCGAGGAGCGGTTCGGCCGCCCATGCGTCGTCGAGAACGACGTCCGCGCCGCCGCCCTCGGTCTGCATCGGCGCCGCGTCGTCGGTGACGTCGACGACATGGCCTACCTCGCGGTCGGCACTGGTGTTTCGGCCGGGGTCGTCCTCGATGGGCGGCTGCACCGCGGCGCCCGGGGGCTGGCCGGCGAGATCGGCCACGTCATCGTCGAACCAGACGGCGTCCGGTGCGCCTGCGGCCAATGCGGCTGCCTCGAGACGCTCGTCTCCGGTTCGGCCATCGCAAGGCTCGCCCGCGAAGCCATCGAGACCGGCCGGCCGACGACCATGACCCTCGCAGCCGCCCCGACCGCCATCGAGGTCTACCGCGCCGCCGCGAGCGGCGACCCCCTCGCCACCGAGATCGCCGACGCCGTCGGCCGCCGGTTGGCCTGGGCGATCCATCTGCTGGTGATGACCTACGACGTCGAGCGTGTCGTGCTCGGCGGTGGGGTCAGCCATGCGGGCGAGACGTTCGAGCGCCCGATCCAGCGCGAGCTGGACCGGATGCGCGACGCGTCGGCGCTCGCGAGGGAGCAGCTGAGCCCCGAGATCGTGGAGCTGCTCCCGCCCGGCGCCGATGCCGGCGCATGGGGTGCGGTGGTCATCGCCGCCGCCCATGCCGGGGTCGGAGCCGGTCGTGGATGGGAGGAGGTGGGCCACGTACGTGAGACGTGACGACCACCCCTCGAGAGGAGCCACCAGGTGAAATCGAAAGGAGCAACCTCGAGCATGAGAACGCATCGGTATCTCGCCCTGACAGCGCTGTTCGCGCTGGTCGTGGGAGCCTGTTCAGGCAGTACCGCGTCCAACCCGCCGGCCGCGACGACAGCGGCCACGCCGACAGCGGCCGCCTCGGCCGGAGGATCCGCCTCGCCGGCCGCCGCGAGCGCGGTGCCGCTCGCTGCAGATCCCGCCGAAGCCGTCATCCCCAACGTCGAGGCCAACGCCCAGATCACGTTCTGGACCTTCTACCTGTCGCCCACTTTCGACCAGTACATCAAGGACACCATCGCCCGCTTCCAGGCGACCTATCCGACGGTCACGGTCAAGTGGGAAGACCATCAGGGCACCTTCAAGGACGACCTCAACAATGCGTTCGCGGCGAACATCGCACCGGACGTCATCAACCTGTCGGTCAGCGAGGGCTGGGTCAGCGAGTACGCCAGCAAGGGCGTCCTGCTCGGCCTCAACAGCGTCGTTCCGAAGACCGTCAAGGACATCTACTTCCCGGGTCTCTGGAATGAGCAGCTGGTCAACGGCGAGAACTTCCAGTTCCCGTGGTACCAGGGGCTCAACGTCGAGCTGGTCAACCACGCGATCTACGACAAGACCGGGCTCACCCTCGACCAGTTCCCCAAGACCATCGACGGCCTGCCGGCGCTGTGCAAGACGATCCTCGACAAGACCTCGACCGTGTGCGACATCCGCCTGACGGTCAGCGACCTGTTGGCGCAGATGGTCTACGAGGGCAACGTCAAGGTCTACAACGCCGACAACACGTCCTTCGCGTTCAACTCGGCCGAAGGCGTCAAGTGGCTCCAGATGTATGCCGACATGGTCAAGGCAGGCACCGTGGACAACACGATCCTGACCACCAACGACGACCGCGTCGGTCTCAACGCCTTCTCGGCCGGAGCGGCCGCCTTCTATGCCACCGGCCCGAACCTCGCCCGGTCGGTCAAGGACACCAACGCCACCCTGTACGGCAACCTCGGCATGGTCCAGGCACCGCTCGGCGCCTCCGGCGTCTCGGGCAAGGGCCTGATGTCGATCTCGGTCAAGAAGGACACCAAGTTCCCGAACGCGTCGATGGCCCTCGCGCAGTACTTCACGAACCCGCGGAGCATGGTCGAGTTCGCCAAGCAGGTCGCGGTCTACCCGTCGTCGGCCGAGGCCTACAAGGATCCGTTCTTCGCGTCGGCCCCGTCGGCGGTCGAGGACAGCGCCCGGCCGCTCGCCGGCAGCATCGTCTCGACCTACGCGGACATCGTTCCCACAGTCGTCAAGAAGGCGGACGTCAACGACATCCTGCTCAAGGCGATCGAGTCCACGCTGTTCAACAGCATCCCTGCCCAGCAGGCCCTCGACAAGGCCGTGGTGGACGCCAACAAGATCATCAAGTAACCGCGAACCTCGGCCCCCAGGGTTCGCATCCAGCGCTGGCCCGCCCTCTCCTCCAGGGCGGGCCAGCCCATTCCACGCGAGGCATCATGCGCGGGACACCACGATGACCAGGAAGCGATCGCTCACCCCGTACTCGTTCCTCCTGCCGGCTCTCGTGCTGCTGGGCATCTTCGTCGTGTACCCGATCATCGCGGTCGTCTACTACAGCTTCACCGACTACGACATCGCGACGCCGCCGGTGTGGGTCGGTCTCGCCAACTACGCCAGGCTGCTCGACGACGACACCTTCAAGCTGGCGCTCGTCCACTCGTTCATCTACCTGCTGGTCACGCCGATCCTGATCTTCCTGTCGATCGTGCTCGCGATCATCGTCAACCGCCGGATGCGCGGCATCCACATCTTCCGGGCGCTCTATTTCGTGCCCGCGGTCAGCGGCAGCATCGCCATCGGCCTCGCCTGGCGCTGGCTGTTCGACCGGAACGGACTCATCAACAGCCTGCTCCAGTCGTGGGGCGTCATCCACCAACCCGTCCAATGGCTGGCGACGCCTTCGCTGGTCCTGCCCATCGCGATGCTGCTCACGATCTGGGCGGGCGTCGGCTACTACTCGGTCATCTTCCTGGCAGGGCTCCAGAACATCCCAGAGGAGCTCTATGACGCCGCGCGAATCGATGGCGCGACCGACTTCCAGAAGCACCGCTACGTCAGCCTGCCCGGGCTGCGCCCGCAGATCGTCTTCGTGGCGGTCATCTCGAGCCTTGCCGCGCTCAAGGTGTTCGACGAGATCTACGTCCTGACGAACCGGACGGGCGGGATCCTCGACAGCGGCGTGACGATGGTGTTCTACCTCTGGAAACAGGCGTTCCAGCTCAACAACGCGGGCTACGCCTCGGCCATCGCCATCGGGCTGCTGGCGATCACCCTGGTCTTCTCGGTCTTCAACGTGAAGATCCTCGAGCGGCGCGAAGAGGCCGACGCGTGAGCCAGGCCCCGCTGGCCGCGGTCCTCGAGCCGGTCGCGACGTTCCGGCGAACCCGGCGGCGGCCGCGCGGTCGCGTCCTCGCCTCGAGCGGGCTGTGGTACCTCGTGCTGGTGGGTCTCGCGGTCATCACCGTCTTCCCGTTCTTCTGGATGCTGATGACCTCGCTGAAGGGCCCGGCCGACCCGGTCTATTCGATCCCGCCACAGTTCATCCCGAGCGACCCGAGCCTGAACGCCTACCAGCGGGTCCTCGAGGCGCTGCCGATCCCGACCTTCTTCATGAACAGCCTGATCGTGGCGGTCTCGGTCGGGGCGCTCAACGTGCTGGTCGCCGCGATGGCCGCCTATCCGCTCGCGAAGATGCGGTTCTTCGGGCGCGACGCGATCTTCTACGCGCTCCTCGCGACGCTGATCGTGCCGGCCCAGCTGACCTACATCCCGAGCTTCGTGCTGGCGGTCAACGTCTTCCACTACTACAACTCGTTGCCCGCCCTGATCCTGCCCAACCTCGTCAGCGCGTTCAATATCTTCCTTTTACGGCAGGCGTTCCGGTCGGTGCCGAACGATCTCCTTGACGCCGCCCGGGTCGATGGCGCGGGGGAGTGGCGGATCTGGTGGTCGATCCTGCTGCCGATCATCCGGCCGTCGCTGGCCGCGGTCGCGATCTTCACCTTCGTCACGTCGTGGAACGACTTCCTGTGGCCGTCGCTGATGCTCCACACGAAGGACGGGCTGACGTTGCCGGTCGGGCTGGCCGCGCTGCAGAGCTTCTTCCAGTCCGACTTCCGTTCGATCGCGGCCGGCGTCACGATCACGGTCGTGCCGATCCTGCTCTTCTTCATCGTCGTCCAGCGCTACTTCGTGCGTGGGCTCGCGGGCGCCGTGAAGGGGTGACGCCAGAGCGCATCCTCGAACGGGTGATGCTCGCCTTCGAGGGTGAGCGGGTCCCGCGCTGGGTCGAGCGGCGGCTGGCCGAGGCGCCGGCCGCGGGGTTGACGCTGTTCGTCGGCTACAACGTGCGGGACCCGGCGCAGGTGCGCGAGCTCACCGCGGCATTCCAGCGGGCGGGCGCGGCCGGCGAGGCCGGCGAGGCCGGCGGGAAGTCCGGGGTCTTCGGCGGCCCCATGCTGGTCGCCGCCGACCAGGAGGGCGGCCAGCTCATCGGCCTCGGCGATGCATCGACCCCGTTCGCCGGGAACATGGCGCTCGGGGCGGTCGGCGACGAGGACCTGACCGAGCGCGTCGGCGGCGCGATCGGGCGCGAGGCACGGGCGATGGGCGTCAACGT
>DAIOXD010000167.1:0-4605 GCA_036758145.1 Candidatus Limnocylindrales bacterium | reverse complement strand
GAGCTCACGTCCTCGAGCGACGCCGCGTCCAGGTCCTCCATGGACCCGATCGTCGGGTGGTGGTACGGATGGCTCTCCGGGAAGAGCGCCCCGAACATCCGCTCGCTCCACGACCCGTACGGTCGGTTGTCGTACGACTGGCGCTTCTCGTTCTTGACGACCTCGCGCTGGTTGTCGAGGTTCTCCTGCGAGAGGGCGTCGAGGAGGGTGCCCATTCGATCGGCTTCGAGCCAGATCGCCAGTTCCACCTCGTGGGACGGCATCGTCTCGTAGTAGTTCGTCCGATCGAGCCAGGTGCTGCCGTTCATGACCCCACCTGCGGCCTGGACGAGGGCCATGTGCTCGGCCTTGCCGACGTGCGCCGAGCCCTCGAACATCACGTGCTCGAACAAGTGGGCGAAGCCCGTCTTGCCCTTCTGCTCGTGCTTGGACCCGACCCCATACCAGAGGTTGATCGCGGCCACGGGGACGAGGTGGTCCTCGGCGATGATGAGGCGCAGCCCGTTGGGCAGGCGCTCATCGCTGAACGTCACGATGGGGACTGGCACCCCGGGATCCTAGCGCAGCGGACCGGATGACCGCCTGGTCGCCGCCGAAAATGGAACGGAACGGCGCTCAGGGCTCCCTCTAGTGCAACACCGGCGCATGCTGCCGGGAACGAGGGAGCCAGCCGTGCGGCGAGACCTGGTCGAGAAAGCGCGAGGCGGCGATCGAGCCGCCTTCGCGACGCTGGCCGCCGACTCGATCGGGCGGCTGTTCAACATCGCCCAGCTGATGCTCCGTGACCGCGATCTCGCGGACGACGCCGTCCAGGAGACCCTCGTCCTCGCCTGGCGCGACTTGAAGGGCCTGCGAGATCTCGACGGGTTCGACGCCTGGCTTCATCGGGTGCTCGTGCGGTGCGTGTACCGGGAAGCGGACCGCGAGCGCCGCCGATCGATCGGCGTCGTCCATCTCCCAGAGGCATCGACCTACCCGGACACGGCGGCGGAGGTCGCGGATCGCGACACCCTCGATCGGGGCTTCCGCCGGCTGCGCCCGGAGCACCGTGCGGTGCTCGTCCTTCATCACTACCTCGGCTTCTCGGAGGCCGAAGCGGCGGCGGCCCTGTCCGTCCCGCCGGGAACGATCAAGTCCCGGCTCAATCGAGCGACCTCGGCCCTCCGCTCCGAGCTCGAAGCCGATGCAAGAACCGGCGATCGCCTCGCCATGGAGTCAGTCCGATGACTACAGATCGCGACCTCGATCGACAGCTGGCCGGATGGCTCGATGAGCGAGCCACCTCGATCACGCCGGACGGGCTCCTGGCCCGGAGCCTGGCCCGCGTTGATGCGACGCGTCAACGGCCACGGTGGGTGGTCGGCGACCGGCTGCCGTCTGGGTCCGCGTGGGGTCGCGCGGTCGTGCCGGCTTGGGCAATCCTCCTCCTCATCCTCCTTGCCGCCGTGGCGGCGGTGGCAACGGGCGCTCGCCTGTTCCTCCTGCCGGTGCCGGCGACGATCGTCGATGCCTCGCCATCCCCATTTGCCGCCGACATGTCGATCGCCCCGAGCGCCGGGCCTACGGTGTTCCCAACCCCGGACAACGCGGTCGCGCCCCAACCCGGGATGTTTGCGAGCCTGGCTGACTTCCTCGCTGCCTCGGACACTGTCGCCTGGGCCAGGACCGAGGTTCCCGGGGCGATCTATCGGTCTGCGAATACGGGCCGGACATGGACTGAGGTTCGATCAGGGACTTGGAACGGCACGACCGGCGCGACCGCTTTCATCGACGCGCAGACGATGTACGCCGCCTCGGACGGTCCGCAAGCGACCATCGCGGCCACCCATGATGGTGGTGCCACCTGGGTCGAGACGACGCTCGACCTGCCATCGACCGACACCGGGCCGGTGTTCTCATTCGAGAGCTCGTCAAGCGGCTTTGCGACGTTCTTTGACACGGCGCCGGGGAGCCCGCTCCGGGTCTATGGCACGACCGACGGTGGGCTGACATGGACGGGCCCAAAGAACGGAACAGTGCCGCACATGGCGGCGAGTTCAGACAAGCTCGAGCCCCCCATCGGGGGCTTCCTCTGGCAGAGCGCCGGGAAGGCCGACAACAAGCCGTTCGACAACCGCTTCTTCCTGTCGGCCGACGGCGGGGCAACCTGGACCCAATACACGTTCCCGATCGGCACCCTCGCTCCGAAGGATGCGCTGAAGGAAATCGCGGGAATCGCGCGGGAGGACAACGGCCGGATCCTCCTCTCGATCAACGTCGACAGCGGCCGCAACCCGACTCCCATCCCAGAGGCGATCTACGAAAGCGGCGCCGACACGGCGACGTGGCGGCTGGTCCAGGCGATGCCCCCGGGTGGGAACGCGCTTACGGTGCTGTCTCCGACGGAGTGGGTCCTCTTCTCGACGGCCCCATCCGAGGTCCGGTCCACCGTGGACGCGGGCGCTCATTGGCGCACCACGACGCCGTCCATCTCGCTCTACTACGCCTCCGGCTACTTCGCGACGCCAAATACCGGCTGGGCGACCCAGGACTGTCATCCATCGTGGGGCGTCGTCGGCCTCTGTGACGGAAAAACAGCGGGTCTAGTCCTTGGTGTCACCACAGACGGCGGCGCGACGTGGACGCAGGTCGGCGGGTAAAGATGGAACGGAACGGCCACCAGACCTCCCATTAGTACGACGCCGGCTGCTCGCCGGAGCGAGGGAGGGAGAAGGCCATGCGCTCGAATCTGGCCCATCTGGATGGAGCGCCGCTGAACAGTCGTGCCAGCGGCCTGTGGCGGGCCGTGTTCCGGCTCGTCTTCCTGACCCCGAAGCCCGTCATGCGTCTCGTCATGCGGCTCGTGCCGGCCGCCCCGATCAAGGAGGTCCGCATCGTCGGGCGGCGGAACGGCCTGGAGCGACGCTACCTGCTGACGGTGCTCGACATCGACGGGCTGGTACGTCGGCCATCCCAACGGCCGGTCTCAGTGGATCCGGAACCTCCTCGCGGCCGGATCGGCGGTGGTTGTCGGACGCGACGGCCCGGTCGCGGTGCGGCCTGTCGAGCTCGGCGAGGGTCCGGAGCGCGACGCGGCGATCAAGGCGACGGCAACCCAGCCGTTTCCCGCGGGTCAGGTGTACGGCGGCGCTCAGCGCCACCTTCGCGAGGCGGCTGTCTACCTCCGCCTCGACCCAATGGCATTCGAAGATTCGACGGGAGGACGGCCATGACGAACGGACGATTCCGCGCGGCGGCGACGTTGCTCGTCGTCGGCGCGCTCTGTGTGTCCGCGTGCAGCGGTGCCCCGACGACGCCTGCCCCACCGACCGCGGCCACGTCAGCGAGCGCGCCTCAGCCTTCGTCGACGACCACGGCGGGCCCGACGACAACCCCGTCCGCGGCACTGGCCGTCGGGACGTGGACCGTCACCAGCAGCATGATCACCGCTCGTGCCGAGTTCACGGCGACGCTCCTCCCCAACGGCAGGGTCCTCGTCGCCGGCGGCATCCCCGACAACACCGAGCAAGTGCAGCTCGCCTCCGCCGAGCTCTACGACCCGAGCACCGGCAAATGGAGCGCAACCGGGTCCATGTCGACGCCACGCTCGAAGCACACGGCGACGCTGCTCGCGAACGGCAAGGTCCTGGTCGCGGGCGGATTCTGCGCCCCATTGGGTCCAGGGGGAGGGGCGACGAAGGGATGCCCGGCGCAGGAGGACCTCGACGGCGCTATAGCCAACGCCGAGTTGTACGACCCGGCGACAGGGAAGTGGACCGCGACCGGGAGCATGTCGACCGCGCGCTTCCTGCACACGGCCACCCTGCTCGCCGACGGCAACGTGCTGGTCGCCGGAGCAGAGCATCGCGACGGAATTCTCAGGTCGGCCGAGCTCTACAACCCAGCCACGGGGAAGTGGACAGCCACCACCAAAATGATCACTGCCCGAACCCAGCAGTTCGCTGCGAAGTTGGCTGACGGGAAGGTTCTGATCGCCGGTGGCATCGGGCCGGTCTCACCGACGGACCATGGCGCCCTTACCTCTGCCGAGGTGTACGACCCAGCGACGCAAAAATGGGCGGCCACGGGAGAGCTGCCCGCGGCGCACGTGCAGGTAGGTACGATCGCATTGCTTCGCGATGGCAAGGTCCTCCTTGCCGGCGGTGGAGGATCAGGCGATCCGATGCTTGCCTCAGCTGAGCTGTACGACCCGAGCGGTGGCACCTGGACCTCGACGGCGAGCATGCACGGACCGCGCGGTGAGTCTGCATCGACGCTGCTCTCCGATGGCCGGGTGTTCGTGGTCGGCGGCTTCTCGGATCCGTCCGATCCGAACGCGCCGTTGCTTGCCTCCGCCGAGCTCTTCGATCCAAGATCGGGGTCCTGGTTCGAGGCTGGCAGCGTCGGCGTCGCAAGTTTCGATCTCACGGCCACGCGCCTCGCCGACGGTCGGGTGCTCGTTACGGGTGGGCTCGTCCCCGACGGCGTGACGGCTTCGACGGAGCTCTATGACCCAGGCCCGGGCAACTGAGTCGCGGTCGCGTCAGATCGGCAGGACGAGGAACGCGACCGTCGCGGCAAGCCCGATGACGGCGCCCTGAACGACGAGCTCAAGAGCTCTCCGCC
>DAIOXD010000166.1:0-4651 GCA_036758145.1 Candidatus Limnocylindrales bacterium | reverse complement strand
GTCTACATCGGCTCCACGGTGGAAGGCGGCCATCCGGTCGAGCATTTCCGAAGCGCTGCTCCCATCCCGTACCAGACGGCCTCGATGCGGGCGGCCGGGATCTTCGGGTCGGTCACCAGCCTCGGCCTGACGATCGGGACCGACGGCAAGCCCGTCCGGATCACCTACCGCAGCGCCGGCGACGTCCCCAACGCCGAGGGCGTCGTGCAGCACGTCGAATCGGCGAACCTGATGCAGCTCAGCCGCTGGGGCGAGGCCATCAGGATCAGGCCGCCAGTCTGATCCGTCAGGAGCGTGAGCGACGGCGGGCGAGGCGCAGCCGCCCGTCCATCTCGAGCAGGACCTGCGCGGCTCGGGGCCGGCCGTTGTAGGTCGAGGCGAGCGAGGCCGCGTACGCCCCCGTGTCGCTGATCGCGACAAGGTCGCCCCGGCGGAGCGGCGGCAGGTCGTGCGTCCCGAGGGCGTCGGTCGACTCGCAGATCGGACCCTCGACCCGGGTCGGCTCGGTGGCCGTCGCGTCGTCCGGCTCGATCACCCGACCGATGGAGGTGAGCGCGACGATGGGGTGTCGCGCGCCATAGAGCGCCGGCCGGATCAGCTCGGTCATCCCCGCGTCGATGACGACCTGGCGCCCAGCGCGGTCGCGGACGTGCAGCACGCTCGCCACCAGCCAGCCCGAACGTGCCACGAGCGCCCGGCCGGGCTCGATCGCGAGGCGCGTCGGACGGCGGTCGTCGGGGACGCCGGCGAGCAGCTCGGGGAGCTCGCGCGCGAAGCGTTCCGGGCCCGGCACGGGCTCATCGAGCGGCATGACCGGGAAACCGCCGCCGACATCGAGCGTGTCGAACCCCGGCAGGCCGCCGCGCAGCAGGCCGACCATCGCGAGCCCGCGGCGGACGGCGTCGCGCCAGGCGTCGACGGCGCGCAACTGGGAGCCGACGTGGAGATGGATCCCGCGCGGCCGGACGGCACCACCGCCGTGGCTGGTGAGCCATTCGACCAGGCCGGTCGCCTCGGTCTCGGTCAGCCCGAACTTCGAGGCGCCCTCGCCGACGGCGAGGCCAGGGATCGTCTCGGGCACGACATCGGGATTGAGCCGGACGAGGACCTCGAGCGCGGGCCGGCCGCCCCTCCCGAGTCCGGCGCGGTGCGCCGTCCGGGTCACGACCTCCGCCTCCTCCGCAGATTCGAGGGCGACCCAGGCAAGAGGCGTGCTGCCGAGCGCGGTCGCCCGGACCGCCGCGCGGAGGTCGGCATCGGTCTTGCCGATCCCCTCCAGCGTGATCCGGCCATCGGGCACACCCGCTCGGCGAGCGATCGCCCATTCGCCGCGCGAGACGACGTTCGCGCCGAACCCGCGGGCGGTCACCTGGGCGACGATCGCCGGGACGTCGTTGGCCTTGACCGAGTACTGGCGGATCCACGGATCGGGGAACGCCGTGCGGATGGCCGTCGCCGCGCGGTCGAGCTCGGCGAGATCGGTCAGATAGACCGGCGTGCCGTGCCTGGCCGCGGTCTCCCGCAGCGCGCCGGCGATCGATGGCAGCCCGTTGGCACGCTCGGGATCAGTCGTGGATGACCATCCGGACGACGGTGCTGACGACGCTCAGCACGACCGCGCCCACGATGGCGGAGACGAGCGTATCGGCGCTGAGGAGCGTCGGCGGGAACTTGCCGACGGTGAGATGGAAGCTGGTCGCATCGGCGATGGCTGCGGTCAGCAGCAGGAGTCCCGCATTGATGAGGAAGCCGACGAGGCCCAGGGTCATCATCCGGAGCGGCAGCGCGAGGAGCCGGACGATCGGTCCGATGAGCCCGTTCACGACGCCGAAGATGACCGCGAGGACCAGCAGCCCGACGAGTGCACCCTTGTAGCTCACGAACCCGGGCAGGAACGTGGTCAGGACGTAGAACGCGATCGCCGTGACGACGGTGCCGACGATGAAGCCTCTCAAGGCAGTGCCTCCGTGCATGGATGACCTGGCCGATGAGAATGGGGCGGGCCCCCGGGGACCGATGGTGGGAAGAGGTTCCCCCAGCGAGGATATCGCGGTCAAGGACCGCGCAGGGCCCGTTTCGCGGCGGCGACGTCAGCGGGCCAGACCGGCGATGAGCGCGGCCTTGACCGCCGGCCACTCCTCGACGATCACGCTGAAGTAGGCCGAATCGCGCAGGGAGCCGTCGGGCATGATCGTGTGGTTCCGGAAGACCCCCTCGAACGTGGCGCCGATCCCGGCCAGGGCGTTCCGGGACTGCTCGTTCCGGGCATGCGTCTTGAACTCGACGCGGTTGGCGCCGAGCGTCTCGAAGGCGTGCGTCAGCTGGAGGAGCTTGGCCTCGCGGTTCGAGCCCGTCCGCTGGTAGCCCGTCCCGATCCACGTCCAGCCGATCTCGAGCCGTCGGTGCTCGGGCACGATCGACATGAAGCGACTGCTGCCGACGGCGCGCCCGGTCGCCAGGTCGATCGTGGCGAACGGCCGTTCCGTGCCGGCTTCCTGGTTCGCCAACGCGGTCTCGACCCAGCGCCGCAGCCCGGCCTCGTCCTGGGGGCCCATGATCGTCCACTGCCAGAGCGGCGCGTCGAAGGCGACCAGCGCGAGGTCCGCAAGATGGTCCTCGCGGAGCGGCTCCATCCGGATCCGCGAACCCTCGAGCACGATCGGTTCGACCCACGTCTGTGCCGGCATGGTCCGATGGTAGCGGGCGGGAGACCACGAGCGACGGCGAGCCCGCCTGACCGGCCGCCCGCCCGTAGACTTCGACGATGTCCGACTTCAGCGACCGCGTCGAGGTCTTCCTCGGCGAGTTCTACCGCCTCAACCCGACGTTCGCCACGGCCATCGGCGAGCACCGCTACGACGACCGCTGGCCGGACCTGAGCGTCGCCGGCCGGGCGGCACGAGCCGCGTCCACCGAGCGCTGGCTGGCCGAGTTTGCGGCGATGACCGATCTCGCCCCGGACGAGGCGATCGATCGCGATCTGCTCATCGGCGAGCTCGAAGCGGCTCGCTTCGCGGACACCGAGCTGCGCGAGGACGCCTGGAACCCGCTCGACTGGGTCTACCTCATCGGCGATGGCCTGTTCACCCTCACCGCTCGCGAATTCGCGCCGCTGGCCGACCGACTGGCGTCGACAGCGGGTCGCCTCGAGCGCCTCCCGGCTGTCCTGGACGCCGCGCGGGAGACGCTCGTCGGGCACGCCGGGCGCCCGGTCGGGCGATTCCAGACCGAGACCGCCCTGAAGCAGCTCTCCGGGATCGGCGAGCTCATCGGCGACGCCCTCGCCGCCGCCGAGTCGGCCGCCTCGACCGATCCGGCCGTCGCCGCGATCGTCCCCCGGCTGACAACGGCAGCCGAGACCGCTCGCGCGGCCGTCGCCGCCTTCGAGACGCACCTGCGCGATCAGGTCCTCCCCGCCAGCGAGGGCGAGGGTCGGCTCGGCGCGGAGCTCTTCGCGACCAAGATGCGCCACACGATGCGGTCCGAGTCGCTGACGCCTGAACGCATCCTGGCCGGCGCGGAACGCGAGTACGCCGCGGTCCGAGCCGAGATGATCCGGCTCGCCCGCGACCTGTGGCCGACCTGGCGGCTGGGCGAGCCCGCACCGGCCGATGACAACGCCGCGGTCCGGGGCGTTCTTGATGCCGTCGCGCTCGATCATCCGACGGCCGACGAGCTCCTCGACTTCTGCCGCGAGGAGAACGCGCGGATCGAAGCCTTCTGCGCCGAACGCGACCTGGTCGGGCTGGCCGACGAGCCGCTCGAGATCCAGTGGACGCCGGTCTTCCTCCGCTCGTTCGGCGGCGCGATGCTGATCTCACCCGGGCCGCTCGACAAGGGCCAGAAAGCGTTCTTCGCGATCAACCCGATGCCCGACGACTGGACCGATGAGCAGCGCGAATCGAACCTGCGCGAGGACAACGACCGGATGCTCCGGCTGCTGACCATCCACGAGGCGGTCCCCGGGCATTACCTCCAGGGCGTCTATGCCAACCGCAACCCGTCGCTCGTCCGGTCGGTCTTCGCCAGCGGCCTCTTCGCCGAGGGTTGGGCGGTCTACGTGACGCAGGTGATGATGGACGTGGGCTACGGCGCCGACGATCCGGCGCTCCTGCTCACCCATTGGAAGTTCTACCTGCGCTCGATCACCAACGCGATCATCGACGCCAAGATCCACACCGCCGGGATGACCGGGGACGAGGCGGTCTCCTTCATGATCGATGGCGGCTTCCAGGAGGAGGCCGAGGCGCGGGCCAAATTCGACCGGGCCCGCCTCTCGTCGACCCAACTCTCGACCTATTTCGCGGGTTCACTCGAGATGTGGGCGATCGAGCAGGAGGTCCGCCGACGCACAGCCATCGCGTCCGGCGACCCTCGAGGCGTCGCCGCCGTCCCCGAACCGCGCGTCGTCGGTGGGTTCGGCGAGACCCCCGGTTTCACCTATCGGGCGCACCTCGAATCGGTGCTGAGCCACGGCGCACCCCCGACCTCACTCCTTCGGCGGATCCTGCTCGGGTAGTCGCTCGGAGCCGGTCGATCCGGTAGCCGGCGGCGAGCGCCGCATCGGCCAGCCGCCTCGCGACCCGCACACTGGCGGCCGCCACCGCCGGGTCCGGCGCGTCGAGAAGGTCCAGCCGGACCGCCCAGCCGA
>DAIOXD010000165.1:0-4718 GCA_036758145.1 Candidatus Limnocylindrales bacterium | reverse complement strand
CCTCGAGCGTGTCGACCGTGTAGGACGGGCCCGGACGGTCGATCTCCGACCGATCCGCGCGGAACCGCGGGTTGTCCGCGATCGCGAGCTCGACCATCGCCAGCCGATCCTCGGCCGGCGTGATCGCCACGGCCCGTTTGTGGGGTGGCTCGCCGGCGGGGATGAACAGGACACGCTCGAGCCCGAGCGCTTCGGCGGCCTCCTCGGCCACCGCGAGGTGCGCGTAGTGGATCGGATCGAAGGTGCCGCCGAAGACCCCGAGCGACCCAGGCACGATCGGGCGAGGCCCGTCGCTCACGTGCGCTCCCAGGGCTGCGCCTCCCATTCGAGTTCCGTCCCGCCGATCCGGACCGTGTCGCCCGCGGCGATCCCGGCCCGGCGCAGCTCGGCTTCGATGCCGAACCGAGCCAGATCGCGCTGGAAGCGCTCGGCCGACTCCTCGACATCGAAGTTGGTCTGCGCGGCGATCCGTTCGATGCGGACGCCCTTGACGCGGAAGGCGCCGTCGCCATCGAGCTCGACGCTGAAGCCGTCGCCCATCGCCTCGATCCGGTGGACGACGACACCGGCAGGTTCGGGCGGCTCGGCGAGCTCGGTGGCGTCCGGGAGGATCTCGGCGATGCGGGTCCGGAACTCCGCCTGGCCCTCGCCGCTGGCCGCCGAGAGCGCGACGGCGTCGACCCCCTCCTTCTGCCTGGCACGCTTGAACGCCGGCCACGCCTCGGCGGCTGCGAGCAGGTCGAGCTTGTTGAAGGCGACGAGCATCGGCTTCTCGAGCAGGGCGGGATCGTGCGCCCGTAGCTCCTCGCGGATGACGTCGTAGTCCCACTCGGGGTCGCGCGACGCCCCGTCGATGACGTGGACGAGGATCCTCGTCCGCTCGACGTGGCGAAGGAAGGCGTGACCGAGACCGGCGCCGCTGCTGGCGCCCTCGATCAGGCCCGGGACGTCCGCGATGGTCGGCCGCCGCTCGTCCTCGTCACCGAGGTCCATCACCCCGAGGTTGGGCTCGAGCGTCGTGAACGGATAGTCGGCGATCTTGGGCGTGGCGGCCGTCACGGCGGCGAGGATCGTGGACTTGCCGGCGTTCGGGAGCCCGACCAGGCCGATGTCGGCGATGAGCCGGAGCTCGAGGCGGATCCAGCCCTCCGACCCCGGCTCGCCCTTCTGGGCGTGCTTGGGCGCCTGGTGCGTCGACGACTTGAAATGCGTATTGCCAAGGCCGCCGCGACCGCCCCGCGCGACCATCGCGTTCTGCCCGACCGCGACGAGGTCCGCCACGAGCTCCCCGGTCTCGTCCTCGTAGACCGCGGTCCCGGGCGGGACGTCGAGGGTCAGGTCGTCGCCGGCCTTGCCGTGACGGCGAGCGCGCGTGCCCCGGCCGCCCGGCGTCGCCCGGAAGTGATGGCGATGATTGAAGTCGCGCAGGGTGGTCTGCCCGGCGTCCACGCGGAGGTAGACCGAACCGCCCCGACCGCCGTCGCCGCCATCGGGGCCGCCGCGTGGGACGTGGGCTTCCTGTCGGAAGGTCGCGGCCCCGTCGCCGCCATCACCGGCGCGGACCCAGATCTTCACGCGGTCGAGGAACATCGCCTCGATTGTCGCACGGGTGAGCGGCTGGACCGCCCGGAGGGACGGGGAGACGCCGAACGTCAGACCGAGCGTCTAGAAGTACGCGAGCGGATTGACCCGCTGGCCGCCGTCCCAGACCGGGCCGCGCCAGACCTCGAAGTGGCAGTGCGGCCCGGTGGCGTTGCCGGACATCCCGACCCGGCCGACCTGCTGGCCGCGGCCGACGTGCTGGCCCGCGCCGACGGTGACCGCCGACATGTGGTTGTACGTCGTGTACAGCCCGGAGCCGTGGGCGACCCAGACCTGGTAGCCGCCGCCGTTGCTCTTCCAGCCGGCGAAGGTGACCGTGCCGGCGGCGGCGGCACGGACCGTCGAGCCGTAGTCGGCCGCGATGTCGATCGCGTAGTGGCCGTAGTGGAAGTACTGGCTGATGTAGTTCCCGCCGCCGACGACCGGCCAGAGGAACTTGCCGCCGGTGTAGCTCGCCGGGGGACGATAGTTCCCGCCACCGCCGCTCGAGGTGCGGATCGTCGGCTTGACCGCGGGCCTCGCCACCGGGATGGCCGCGCCCTGCGCGCCCGGGATGACCAGGATCTGGCCGACCACCAGGTTCGGATCCTCGATGCCATTCGTGGCCAGGATGTCCGTGCTGTCGACGTTGTAGCGCGCCGCGATGGCGGCGAGGGTGTCGGTGGCGGTGACCTTGACGATGAGGCCGGTCACCGGCGGGATGCGCAGGACCTGGCCCTTGTGGACATCGCTCTTGGACTTGAGGTTGTTCGCCCACATGACGGTCATCACCGAGACACCGAACTTGGTGGCGATCCCGTTGAGAGAGTCAGTGGCCGTCACCGTGTAGGTCTTGACCAGGCCGCTGCCGTCCGGGACGGTGGTGTCGACGGCGATCGGCTTGACCAGCGTGCCGTCCTCGATGAACGGCCCCTCGATGTTGCTCGGCTGGGACGCCGGCGACGGGCTATCGCCGAAATCGATCGCCGCGAACTGGTCGGTCGACGTCACTTCGGCCGGCTTCGGAGCACCGAACTCGACATTGCCGATGCGTCCCGAATCGGCGCTCGTGGTGTCCACGCCACCGACCGCGATCCCGGCGGCGACGCCGGCGCCAGTCGTGCCACCGGTATTGGCGGCCGGGCTGCCGGTCCTGGCGGTCAGGCTGCCCGCTGAAACGCTGATGACCGATGCGCCGAGGAGGATCCCGGCGACTGCGACCGCGACCGCTCGATCAGGCCCAAGCCGGCCGAGGATCGACCGACGGCTCGCGGTCTCCGTACGCTGGATGCTCTCTGCCGCGACGGCGTGGCGGCCGGGAACCAGGCGCGAGCCGACCACGACGGACCGGATCCCGCTGCGCACGTGCCGGACGGCAGCGTGGCTTCGCGGCTGGAGGTCGGTGGGGCTCGACGGTCGTTGGCTCGGGGGGCGTTGCAGGCGTCCGAGGACGCGCTGTACGCCGACCGACGCGTTCAGCAATACGGTCTCCTGGCACTTCACGGTCCGCGGTGCTGGGGGCGCGCTGGGGGCTGGGGGACGCGGAACGGACCGTTTCGGGTCGCGGTATCGAGCTGGGGTCTCTCTTCGCGGCCGACGCCCGACTCTCTACGGGCTTACGACATCGTCGCGAACCCTATCACGGTCCTTGCAACCGAGGCAACTGCGGGCTCCCCGCGGTGGCATGGGCGGGACTACGCCTCGAGACTCTTGGTCAGCGTCGAGAGGAATTCGGCGTTCGACTGCGTCTTGGCCAGGCGGTTCAGCAGGATCTCGATGCCCTCGTTGGCCCCGACCGCCGACAGCATCCGGCGCATCGTCCAGACCATCTTGAGGGTGCCCTCCTCGAGGAGCAGCTCCTCGCGACGGGTGCCCGAGCGCTGGACATCGATCGACGGGTAGATCCGCTTCTCGGCGAGCTTCCGGTCGAGGATGAGCTCCGAGTTGCCGGTGCCCTTGAATTCCTCGTAGATCACGTCGTCCATCCGGGAGCCGGTGTCGACCAGGCACGTCCCGATGATCGTCAGCGAACCACCCTCTTCGATGTTGCGGGCGGCGCCGAAGAACCGCTTGGGCGGATAGAGGGCGATCGGGTCGAGGCCACCCGACAGCGTGCGGCCGGATGGCGGAAGCGCCAGGTTGTAGGCCCGAGCGAGGCGAGTGATCGAGTCGAGCAGGATGACCACGTCACGCCCGGTCTCGACCTGGCGCTTGGCGATCTCGAGCGCCATCTCGGCGACGTGGGTGTGGTTCTCGGTCGGCTCGTCGAAGGTCGAGCTGATGACCTCGCCCTTGACGCTTCGGCGCATGTCCGTGACCTCTTCCGGTCGCTCGCCGATGAGGGCGACCATGAGGAGCATCTCGGGGTAGTTGGCGCTGACGCCATTGGCGATCTGCTTGAGCAGCATCGTCTTGCCGGCCTTGGGCGGGCTGACGATGAGCGCGCGCTGGCCCTTGCCGATCGGGTTGACCAGGTTGATCAGCCGCTGGCTGAGGTTCTTCGGGTCCGTCTCGAGGTTGATGAGGACGTCGGGATGGACGGGGGTCAGGTCGGCGAAGATCGGGCGACGGCGGGCCGTCTCGGTGTCGACGCCGTTGACCGCGTCGACGCGGAGCATCCCCCAGTACTTCTCGGCCTCGCGCGGGGCGCGCACGGCGCCCGAGACGCGATCGCCGATCCGCAGCCCGAAGCGGCGGACCTGGCTGGAGGAGACATAGACGTCGTCGGGGCTGGGCAGCAGGCCGTGGCGGCGCAGGAAGCCGAAGCCTTCATCGACGATGTCGAGGATGCCGGTCGCATAGTCGTGGCCGGCGCGTTCGGTCTGGCGCTGGAGGATGAGATCGACGAGGACGTCCTTGCGCTCGCCGGTCTCAGCTTCGACCTCGAGGTCCTTGGAGACCTGGCGGAGTTCCGCCACGCTCATCTCGCGGAGGTCGTTGACCTCGAGGTCGTTCCGCTCTCGGGCGGCCTCGAGCTCCTGCTGCTCTTCGTATTCGGTGACGGGAGCGCGCCCGCCACCGATGGGGGCGCGTCGTCGTGGTCTGCGGTTACGTTGCTGTGAACGCTGGTCGGGGCCGGGTCCGGGCATATGGGAAAGGTCACCTTCGGGTGATGGGAGGACCGGGCGATGGTGCGC